>NZ_JCACKM010000136.1:0-19163 GCF_059505385.1 Desmonostoc vinosum | reverse complement strand
TCCAAAAGGCTTTCAGCGATAGGCTTCTCCCAAACTGACAAAACAGGGTTAAGAAGTAAGAAGTAAAAAGTAAAAAGATAATCCCCATAAATAAGCGCGAAAAGTTTGCGCGTCCGGGTCACAGGAGCGCAAAACTTTTCAAGACAGGGGATTTATAATGAACATCTTATTTCTCGTGCTACGCATCTGGAATACAGCACTTTGCAAGTAAATGAAGTACACATCTTAATATGATAAATCTTGTGGGGTGGGCATCCTGCCCGCCCTTGTGTACTTCATTCAGATGAAATGTGCTGTAAATATTTTTTTTCTTTCCATAAATAAATAATGGTGCTAGTGACCATTTTTATTTTTCTTTATGAGTGCCTTCTTACAAAGTAGGCGGTGTCGGTTTCCGTCCCGCCTACTTTGCGCTTTTAACTTTTTACTTTTGCCTTGTTCGGTGATTTTTAATTTTGAATTTATTCATGTGGTAGTTTATACTTACTAGTGTTACTTAATATACTCCCCCACAACCTACAAATATTTATACACCATGGCAAAATTGGAACCTCTGTATTAGTTTTTTAATTTTTTTAGAGAGAGGAAAATGAAGAAGTTCACATGTTTGATGATTGCCGGGGCAGTATTGTCGATTAGTGCGCCGGCATGGGCTGAAAGTCGTGCGGTTAACATCAGTATTGGCAGTATTGGTGGTTCTTTAGATAATGCCGCTTTGCGAACAATTCGTCAGGTTATCGGGTTTGCGATCGCCACTAGCACCGTAGATCAATTCGTTGTATATAGTCCTAAGGTTGGTTCTCCAATTCCTATTGAAGGAGGTTTTTCTGCTTGTGCTGAAGCTGGCTTCGGCATAAGTAATACAAAATTTAATGCTTTTATCCAGGAGTTGCGTTCAATTAAACCTAAATCAGGAACTTTCTACAATGTAGAACTTACCACAGGCTGCAAACAGAGTTAACAATTCAAAATTCGTCTTGGAAAGTTCTGAATCTCCTTTGGAGACGCTACGCGAACGGAGGAAACCTCCGCTCAAACTTTCCGCAAAATTCGCGCATTCAAGACAGTTTCAGACGAGGTATAAATCCCGTCTGAAACTGAGCTACGTATATGTGACAGGTCGGAGGATTGGTGCAGATGCCTGGTTGGTACGGTGGGAGCGTCCAAGTCCTTGTATAGCGTTGTCTGCTGAATGCGATCGCCGCTGCCGATTGACGCAACTAGGAGTTGACTAACCAATCCTCCTGACATGACGACGGTAACGTCTTAAGAAAATAAGTCCACCAACACCGAACAAAGCTGCAAAACCGAAACTAGGCTCAGGCACAGCAGTTGTAAGGCCAATCAGGCGTCTATCACCAATAGTGCCCACTGATGTAGCGACACCTGTGGTCAAGTCGATACTGTATAGAGTCGAGCCGGATGTTGTAACTGGAGTCAAGGCCGCGAAGGCAGTATTCACCCCTTTGTCATCTGTGATAATGTCAAATCCTGCTGTCGAGTCGATGTCGATACCCAGAGAACCGACTGGAACACCTGCTCCTGTAATAGTGCCATTTCCCAATGTGCCAGCATTTGGAGGAAACTGGATAAACAATGCATCTTTGATATAGTCAATGCTGTATAATGTGGTTCCGGTCGCTGGGTCATTATCCACATTCGTGTAAGCTACAGCAGTAATGTTGGGATCTCCAGGGTTTAGTGGCGAATCACCATCAGCAGTCACATCAGTAGCTATAACACCAGTATCTACATTGATACGCAAGTTTTGGTCATTACCACCGACCACTCTTAGGCGATCAGGAACTGGGTTGAAGTCAACTCCAGAAACAGTCCCACCATTGAAAGGTATTGAAAGGGTACTGACGATAGAAGCAGCACCAGTTAACTCGTTGATAGTGTAGATTTTGTTGGTACTGGTGACACCGTAGATCAAATTTTTAGCTGGACGACGGTCAATACCTAACAAAAGACCATCGACCCCAGTCACAGAGACAGTTGTATTATTACTGGGAGAACTGGAGTCAAACAGAACTAGCTGGTTGTTGTCAGTGAGACCTACCAGCCTTGCAGCCGCAGCAGGTTTGATTGTGCCAAACAAATCAAACATAGTTGCGACAGTTAGCGCGGTAATCACTGCACCAAACTGATTAATTTTCATTCAAAAGCCCTCAATTGCTAGATTTAATTGAGTTGTTAAGTAAGATTTCAATTACTACGTAAGAGTAACTATACTTAACATACTTGTGAATTGTTTATATGACTCATCTGCAAATCAATTTAAATATTTTCCTTGTAGGAAATTTACCATAATTTGCAAACAACTTTATCGTAATATTTCACAAGAATTACACAATTCTACGTGTAAGAAAGTAACTAACTCAAGAAAATAAGTTCAACTTCATCAAATCTTTAATAGTTTATAAATTAACTCATACGAATCGTCTTCGGGTTTTAAAATAACTTTTTGAAAAGGTTATGAGAATTTTAAAAAAGGTTATGAGAATTTTAAAAAGTAAGAAAAGTAGGATGTTTTATGTAAATACTTGTTTGGCAATTCGCAATTAAAAAGCGTGCTGCTCCAATTGAATAACTGAAAGTTTGCCCTGCTGGTGCCCCCATGCTCATCTTTGATTAACTAGTTCCGTGGGTTTAAGTCCCCCGGTTCTATAACCTTGTTTACTGTGAGTAGACAACAAAGTAAATGAACAGAGTTTGTAGTGCGAACTTTGAGGCGGGATAAGTGGGATGTTTTGTAATAAAGCTTTACTATCAAGTTAATGCGAATTGGCTTGACTACCAATTAGCAGCAGTAGTATAGCAACCTGGTTCTTCTGGCATCGCTGACCAATTATTAAAAGCGATCGCCCCTAGTATTGAGCAAAGGAATGCGATCGCATTCAAAAACTTGAGAATCTGGATGCCTGATTGTTAGTATCAGCAGCTACATCAAAATGTAAAATTCACAGCCTTATTCAGTGTTGTAGCAGATTCATGACTTAAAGTAATAAAATTGACAGCGCGACCACTACCTAATGAACCATCGACATCAATTAAAACAATGGCGTTGCTTCCCTCAGTTGCAAAGCTTAAATAACCTCCAGCAATGGCACTGTCAAAATTGATTTTGGTTACATCAGAATAATTGAAAATTTGCCTTTGCAGAACAATCTTGTCTACGCCAACTTCAAAATCTGTGATTGTATCCCCAGCATCCCTGACACTTGTATAGATAAACGCATCTCCACCATCGCCACCAGTGAGGATATCTCCCCCTTGCAAGCCGATGATCATGTCGTTGCCAGTAGTACCATCGATGTTATTACGACCAGGTGTACCATCAATGACATTGACTGCTGCTTCAAAAGCACCAATGTCTACTCGACCAGCATAGATGCGGGCAAAGCTTGAACCACGTTGGTCAAAAGGTGCTGGTTCAGTAGTATCAATAGGTATATCTGCATTGTTCCCTGTATTGATAGCTGGGCTACCTGTGACTAAAGCATGGGTTTTGGTGAAACCGCCATTGTCTCGTAAGGTGGTATCTAGTACGTCTTGTAGAGGAACGTTTAGCTGTTCACTAGTGTCAAAGCCGTTACTGTCGTTGAGATTGCCGATGAGGTTAAAGCCGTTGCTCACGAAGGAGCCTACCACATCTAAAGAGTTGCCAGCAATGATACTGTTGTTCACTATGGCATCATCACCGTTTTCGATACCACTGCCGGAGTTAGCAATAATGGTGCTGTTACTCACCATTAAGTAACTATAAGAATCGTCATATTCATTACCATTGAAAATCCCACCACCGTACTTTGTAGAGTTGCTGCTGATAGTACTGTTGTTTACAGTCAAGGTATCGTAGTTGAAGATGCCGCCGCCTTCTTGCCCTGCTGAATTGTTGTTGATAGTACTACTGTTCACCGTCATAGTAACACCGCCATAGCTGTTACCAGTGTAAATACCACCACCTTTGTCTTCTGCTGAGTTGCTATTGATAGTACTACTGTTCACCGTCATAGTACCATCGTTGTAAATACCAGCGCCATTGTACGCTGAGTTATCAGTGATGGTGGTATTGTTCACAGTTAGAGTATTTTGATTGAAGATACCACCGCCAGCACTAGAAACGGCTTTTGTAGAGTTACTAATGATGGTGCTGTTGTTTACTGTCATGGTACCGCCATTAGTGATACCACCACCTAGTAAATCGGCTGAATTATTAGTAATGGTGCTGTTGCTTACTGTCAAGGTGCCGCCATTAGTAATACCGCCACCTATTTGGGCATAATTATCGCTAACAATGCTATTAATAATTGTTAAAGTGCCGCCAGTGTTGTAGATATCTCCATTGTCAATACCACCACCATAGAGACCTGATCGATTACCACTGATAATACTGTTGCTTACCGTCAAAATGCCCCTGTTAAAGATGCCGCCACCGTTATATATTTCCGAGTCATATTCTATATCAGGAGCATCAGAGATATAGCCTTTGGTAATAGTCAGTCCTTCAATATCCACAGTGGCACTAGATCTAATCTCAAAGACACGAGAAGCATTGTTCCCGCTAACAGTGAGTAATTCTGCACCTGAACCATCAATGCTCACGTCATCTGTAATGATGAGACTACTACCACCAAGAGTAATGGTATCAGCGACCTTATCAGTAAATATACCTTCAAATTTGATGATGTCTTTTCCGGTGAGGGCATTGGCATCTGATATGGCTTGCCGCAGAGAACCAGTACCGCTGTCGTTGATGTTGGTAACGCTGAATGTAGACATTGATATCACTCCAAAATAATATGGCTCAAAGCTTGTGTTTGTCACCGTTTGAGCGTGAGAGATTTTGTAAGTCAGTACTCAGTTAGTCAAATATCAAACACTATGAATAATTAAGTCTGTCAGCAATTAGTGACGACGCTGATTGAAGTCTGCAAAACCTCAACAGTATCGAGCCTTACTAGGACTCAACCATGAATTCTTAAAACCAAAGCCTAAGGAAACTACACTTTAAATATCTGTTGCTAATGCCAGAAATATACTGAGACTGACAAAGGTTATTTATCATTAATTAAATAAAAATGCTAGGCTATTGTAAAAAGTTTACATAGTTGAGAATAATTAAAAGTAATCGCCTATTCACCTGAGTGCAAGCTTCGAGTTATTGCTTGCTCAAACAGGGCTTTTCCCAGCATATTTAGTACAATTTTACTATAATAGATATATGTAGCAGTTCTGAATGATTGATGAAATTACTGCTGTAATTGTCCTTTATTACGATTTTTAGAGGTAAATTATTTGATGATGCAACTGAGTCATTATCCAGGTGCGATCGCTCAAGCTGCCCAACGGGCTAATGAAATAGACTCTCAGTTGATGGCAGTACAACACCAAGTTAACAGATTTGAAGGGAATGCAGACCGCATCGCTGCTTTTGAAATGGATTTGAAAAATGATTCTCAACGCAAGGCGCGACGCTTTGAGGTGTTGCTGGTAAATCAGGAATATCAAAAGGCAGTGGATACCCTGATTCGGTTAACTGCCGATAAAGCCAATGCACTCTCGCATTTGGAATATTTGCGTAACCAGTTTAGTGTAGCAAAATTAGAAGCACGATTAGCGATCGCTCAACAACTCACTGATTTTGAATCTAGGGAATTGGTTGGTTTGTAGAGACGTAGCTGGTTTTAATTTTACAGTCTAGTAGTTTGGCGATTTGCTGATTGATAGTTGCCACATCAAAACGCTGACTAGCACTAATTCTGGCATTACTCGCTATGGTTGCGGTTGTTTGTGTTTCTTGCAGACAAGTTGTAATCACTTTTGCTAGTTCCTGCGGTTGCGTTGGTGTGACAAGAAAACCGTTAATTCCATGTTCTACCAATTCTATTGCACCCCCAGCTTTTGCAGCCACCACAGGTCGTCCGCATAGCATCGCCTCAACAATCACTCTCCCAAAAGGTTCAGCAGAAGTGGAGGTGTGTGCCACTAAGTTGCAAGCTGCCATTAGCTGGGGAATATCTGAACGAAATCCTAAAAATTTTACCCGGTTTTCTAAACCGAGTTCGGCAACTTGTTGATGTAATTGTTTGACATAATCTTGTTCACCAAACAGTGCATCACCAACTAAGATTGCTGTCACTTGTGGTGGACATTGGGCAAGTGCAGTAATTAAAATATGTTGTCCTTTCCAAGGGGCAAGTCGGCTAAAGTGCCCAATGACAAATTTGTTCTCTAATTCTAACTCTTGCCGTAGTTTTCTAATTTCAGATTCGTGAGTTTGATAATTTTTGGCTTCAAAGCCATTATAGACAACTTCGATAATATCTTGACGACCTCCTGCTTGTATAAAAGCTGTTTTACTGGCTTGAGAATTAGCAATTACTAATGATGCCAAACGATTCGCTAAGGTAACAGCAATCCGCAGGTTTGTTTGACTAAAATGTTCTTGGGAAAGGATATCATGCAAATGATATACCAAGGGGCGACGGCTGAAAAAACTAGCCAATGCCCCAACTACTAATGCTTTTTGGGTGTTGGCGTAGATTAAATCATATTCTCTGGCTGTTCTAATTACTTGATTAATTAGTGGTGCAATTTGTTGGAAACTCTTGATTCCTTGTACCAAATCACTTGCTTTATGTACTGAAATTGGTTGGGTAGAAAAAACTCTAGTTGGAATTTGATTTTGCTGAAGTAAATTTCTAAATGAGCCATCTGCAAATAATCCCACAAGAGCGCGATCGCGGTAAGGTTTGGCAATATCTATTAAACATAATTCTGCACCACCTGGTTTACCACTTTGGTCTAAGAAAAGAATTTTCTTCATGTCTGATTTTTATTAATTTAAACGCAGAGGAACGCAGAGTTTTTGAAGTTGATTGGCTATGCTAGAAGAACATGCCTTACTTGTTGAGCAATTTTCTGCCAATCATAGTTTGTGGTGGCATATTGATAACAAGCTGTTCGCGTAGGTAAGTTGATGTTTCCTAGTAATACCTGTTCTAATTTTTCAGTGATTGCATTTACTTCTATAGAACTAGTAATTAATTCAGGTGAGAATAATTCTAAAATCTCTGGCATCCCACCCACTGGTGTACATAAAACAGGAGTGCCGCAAGCTAAGGATTCAACTATTGCTAATCCAAATCCTTCAAAAGATTGACTGGGCATGATAGTTAAATCAGCAGCTTGATAGGCTATGGGTAATTGCTCATCGGGTAGAAAACCTAAAAATTTCACGTTGTCATCTAATCCTAGTTCTATGGCTTGCTGTTGTAATGCAGCTTGTATATGACCACGGCCTGCAATGGCTAACCAAACATCAGGAATTTTTGGCTTAATTGTAGCTAGCGCTTGCAATAATTTATCAATTCCCATGCGGTGGACTAGGCGACGGGGTGTAAATAAAATCCGACGATTATTCGGCCAGCCTAACTGTGTACGAGCTGCTTGAGGTGATAGATTTGGTTGAAAGCGAGTGATGTCAACTCCACCAGGAATAATATGAATTTTATGCCACGGTACTTGATATTGTTGATGTAAAATGTTGCCAAATGCTTTACTTAGAACAATAAAGCGATCGCAGCGATTATAAGTGTTTCTTTCTATCAGCCAGTGCTTAATCAAAAGACTGAGTTTTTTATTAACTACCTCTTGCTTACTCTCAAATGCCCAAGGGCCATGAAAGTTAAAAGTAATCGGTATCCCCTTTGGCAAAAGGTCTAAAATGGGAAAGCTATATAATGCAAAATGTAAGTTAATTGCATCTGGTTTGGTTACTCTTGTTTTGCGAAAGTTTTTACGAATCGACCATAGTCTTTGCCAAATTGCGCTATCTGGTGAAGCCAAATTAGTTAATTTTATCGGTAAGCTTGGTTCAACTTCTGGTAAACCAACTCCACATAATTCAATTTGGTCTTGATATATCGCTAATTGATTAGTTAGTTCATAAATATACCTTTCTAATCCTCCGGGATTTTTGGGAAACCAGCCAACTCCCAAGGTAAGAATAGATGCAGAATTTGAAACCAAGTTATCTTTTTTAGATTCCACTAATATATCTTTCATAATTCATTTTTTAAATTTAGTTATAACTAATAAAGAACTTCTCAATAAAAATATTTTATATGTAGAGTGCGTCAGGTCGAGAAATCCCTGGTGTACCGAGAAATTATTCATACTGATGTACCCTACTAACTTTTTAATTTTGGATACATACTATCAGTAAGAGTTGATTTTTACAGGACACTTTTTTATAAACTATTTATATTTTATTGTCAACAAAAATTCAACTAGAATAATTAAATGCTTATTTTTATGTATGATAAACTACCGTTTTAAATCAATCCGCTTGGGTTAAGAATAATTGTAGTGGGTCGTTTGGCACGCTCATAACCATTGCCAAAAAGCTCCTCAAACGCCACTTGCTACAATCGGGGGAACCCCAACCTACTAGCGCGACAAGCTTAATTTATTGGGTTGAGGCTGACACGGAAACACGGGGATTAGGGGATGTGGAGATTTTTAACCCAACGTTTTAAGGGTGACGCGCTAGTAATTTAAGGTTTTTGGCTTTAACTGAACCGTATTGACCTTTAAGCAGCAATTAGTCTTTCCATGTAGAGGGCAATCATTTGTTGTTCGCCACCACGGGAAATAATTGTTTGTCTGGTACGGTAGTTCTTACCTATCAGTCTTAATTCTTCTTCAAACAGAGCGCCGTTTTCATGTGTCCATAAATATATGGTTTTAGGGTCTCGGAAATAATATTCAGCTACCACTAGTTTAGGTACAGGAAAATTGCGACCAAAATACATAGTCGTTCCATGTGTACCTAACACCGTCCAACGCCTAGCTCCTTGTTCACCTGTTTGTGAATCTACATTATTCCACTCTACGTAAGAACCACAAGTAAGAGCAACGTCTTCATCTAGTTCATGCAGTTTTGCTAATTCAATCAGTTCAGGACTTCCTTGATCTACAAAACGCATGGTTACTGTTTTTGTGATTTCCTTAATCTTGCCATGAGGCAATGCATGGTAGCGTCGCTCAGAACACCAATTACCATCTGTTTCTTTGAGAAATGTTTTAATTAAAGATTCTTCCAGCTTAGATACAAGCTGTGTACCTGAATTAGACAGATTATTTTGATTCATTATTAACCTTTAGAAAAGTAATTTGTTTTTGAAAGCAAACATGTTATGGGAACAACACTAATAAACTAGGAAATAAAAATTTCCCAGGCAAAAGTTGCTTAAATATGTAGTTTACTTAAGTAAAAAGCTGAATCTGATAGTAATCCCGATTCATAAATTATTTAGACAGATTCTCTGACGAATATTCTCTGTTTGAAGAAATACTTCAATAGCTTATCTGTCATATTCTTTTTTCTCTGGCTATAACTTTTGATAACGCTAAATTCTGAATTAAAGTACCGATTAAACTTAAATTATGTCATTTATTGATTTTATTAACATTATTTTAATAATATAAGTTTGAATTTAGATTTTAACAATATTACTCAAGATATTTGTTATAGAGTTTTAGATATGTTATGATTATGGACTGAGAAAAAATTATTCCTAGCAATTTTAAGACACCAAACTCTCTAACTCTAACCACAGTTCATTTTTCAACTCAACAAATTCATTCTTTTTCAAGTTTTATTGAACATACGGGTTTATCTAGAAGAATTTCCTGTACCCGAAATATCAAACTAGAGAAGTGCGATCGCATAAAGTCGGTTGTAAGCGATCGCCTGCAACAATCATCAATCCTCCGTCGCCAACCAAGCACGTAAAACCTCTGCCACTGTCCACGCTTGGGCGATACATCCCCGTGGTGTCATCGGCGGATCACCATCAAAAATTTCGCTGAGACTGCCAAGACCATGTGCAGTCAGATGATCAGCCATTGGTTGGAGAAATTGACGCGCCTGTTGAGGATTTTTGTAGACGCGCAGGTGTGCTGCAACAAACGGCCCCAACAACCAACCCCAAACTGTTCCTTGGTGATAGGCTCCATCACGCTGATACTGATTACCGCCGTATTTTCCCTGATATTGGGGATGGTTGAAACAGAGCGATCGCAACCCGTGAGAAGTCAGCAGCATTCTTCCGCAAGCTTCCACCACACCCTTTTGTTGGACAGGTGTCAGAGGACTTTCTGGTAATGATACAGCAAAGATTTGGTTGGGACGCAACGATGCATCATTCCCATCAGGACTATCGATCACGTCATAGCAGTAACCTAACTTTTCATGCCAAAAGCGAGAAAATCTAGCCAAGGCACGGTCTGCCATTGCCTCATACTCCTGGTGAGGCTTGCTCAGAAGACGGGCAAACTTGGCCATTGTTCGTAAAGCATTATACCAAAGGGCATTGACTTCCACAGGTTTGCCAATCCGGGGCGTCACAACCCAATCTCCTACTTTTGCATCCATCCACGTGAGTTGCACGCCCGTTTCCCCTGCGTAAAGTAAACCATCAGTAGCATCAAGGTGAATATTGTAGCGTGTGCCACGACAATGCCAGTTGATGATATCTGCTAGTACACCAAACAGTTCGATCAGCAAATCATCATCCTCAGTGGCATTGTAATAAGCACGAATGGCTGCAAAATACCAGAGAGTTGCATCAGCTGTATTGTATTCTGGAATCTCACCCATATCCGGGAAACGATTTGGTAACATTCCCTGGTCTACATGTCTGGCAAAGGTGCGAAGAATCGAACGTGCGACCTCTGGACGTCCTGCGGCGAGGGTCAAACCAGGCAGGCTAATCATAGTATCGCGTCCCCAGTCACCAAACCAGTGATAGCCAGCGATAATAGTTTTACCATGGGGGTCTTCTGGCACAGAACGGTCAACGATAAACTGATCGGCTGCTAGTATTAGATGATTGACCCAAGCCGGAGAATCGGGAGCATTGAGGGGTCGTTGAGATTTCCAGAGTCCGATTAATTTTTGCTCTAGATGATAACGGTGTTTGAGTGCTGCTTCAGCAATCAAATCTGGTTGCTTGTGAGTGCTGGCAACAAATGCGATCGCTTCCCCAGGATTGAGTGTAACTTCAAAGGTGGCAGCATGGAGATGGTCTTCTTTGTCGCTTAATCCCCGATAGCGTTCAACTGCTAGATCAAAACCATAGTACCAATTGTGAACAGGTGATGCACTACCATGGTCGGTCAGCAAATATAGTGGTGTGGCGTCTGGATAAGCACTTACGCAAATCCCTTGTGTAACTTGCTCAACACTCATCCGCCAGCCGTTGCTTTGAGTGCTGTTGTGATAATCGCGGTAGTTGACCATTGCTTTGAGCGTCAACTTTAGCGGTTGAGTGGCACGACGCAGAGTATATTGCACATAGGTGGTGTTGGCTCCCTGTTGCATCCATACTCGTTTTTCTAGCAAAGCATCAGCAACAGCAAAACGCCATACGGGAATTGTACCCTCCAAGGAAAAACTTTCGATGTGTCGATAGCCGTGGGGACTGACGATACCATCTGCCCAACGATTGGTATGTAGAGAATAAGAGCGAGTATCATACAAAACTATTTCGTCTAGTTTTGCTAGCAGTAAAGTGCGACCTAAAGGTGGTTGCAATGCTGCTACTAGCAAACCGTGATAGCGACGGGTCAACAACCCCGCCACCGTTCCAGAAGCATAACCACCAATACCATTAGTAACCAACCATTCCCGTGATTCTGCAATATCGAGATTACCGCAGATTTCCCGCCCAAATTCAATACACATAACTCAACATTCTTGCTGGCGATCGATACTTGGATTATCAGCTATAAATCCTATACTGTGCTGAAAGTGGTATTAAGAGTAAATGAGAGAACTATTTTTAGACAATATGTTTCAACGAGTTTTGATTTGTACAGACTTTTCTGACGGTTTACACCGTCTTACACATTTTGTTTCTAGTCTTGCGCTTGCGGGGATGAAACAAATAGTTTTTTTGCACGCTGTTCCCTTGTGCGAAACAGGCTTTATTCCACGAGTCGATATTGAGAAAATAGAGCAAGCTCAAACCCGGTTGGTAAAGGCTGTTGGTGAAAGTCCTAATGATGTAGAAGTCAAAATAGAGGTTCAATCGGGAAAACCTGTTGAGATCATTCTGAAGGCTGCCCAAACCTATCATTCCCAATTGATTATCTTGGGTTCTCAAAGTCGTAACGTACTCACGGAAAAATTGGTAGGCAGTGTGATGGCTGATTTATCTCACCAAACAAAAATCCCTCTTTTGGTGCTGCGTCCTCAGTTAATCTCTGCTTATACTGCTGAAGAATTAACACTCCGTTGTCAGCATCTTTTCCGCTCTTTGCTACTTCCTTACGATGGTAGTCAAGCCGCGAATTATCTGGTGCAACAAGTAAAGCAATTGGCTCAAGAACAATCTGGTAGATTTTTACAACAGTGTCGGTTGTGTTGGGTTGTAGAAAATGCCGATCGCCGAGAAATCCCAAGGAAGATTTTACCACAGGAAGCTCAACAAGCCCTATCTCAGATTAAAGCTGATTTGCAGGGGGTAAATTTGCAAGTTGAGACAGAAGTCCGAGAAGGATACTTTGTGAGTGAGATTTTAGAGGCAGCTGCAATGGCCGATATTAGCGCGATCGCAGTGTCTTCAGGTACGATAGGCAAACTCCAAGAATGGCTAGTTTCTAGTTTTGCGGCTGAATTATTGCGCTTTAGCTGGTATCCTGTACTCTTTTTTCCACCCCAACACCGATAAACCTAGCTACTAAGTAAGTCGGTGAGAAAAATTCAAACTTATGATGAGGAAGACGTGGGGACGGGGAGAGTTTTGAATAATACCAATCCTCTAGTCTAATTTGGTATTGCGCTTAAATTTGCTGAGTTTTTTTAAACATCACATAATCAGCATTTAATAAATGTTTAAAAAAATATTCCATAACCATAACCGTATTTAGAAATGGGGAAGCGCAAAGACAGTTTTTATACAATTACAGTAGTGAATTTTACATGGAAAATTCAATAGTTTTACCCCCAATTTACGTAAATACGTCGATTGAATTGGCACCAGCTAAAGTTATTACCTCATTTGAGGTTAATACTTTTTTAGAAAATCTAGCGATCGCCTCAGATGGCAAAATATTTGTGACAAATCATGAGGTTGGCAAAATTATTCGCATTACTCCAAATGGCAATCAGCAGATTCATGCCACTGTTGAAGGCAAAGTCAGTGGTTTGGCCTTCACTAGTAATGGAGGTCTGGTGGTAACTGGATGGAATGCTAATTCTATACCCGTGGTTTCACTGATTAGCTTGGATGGCACAGTTGAAACGTTGCTGACACTACCAGATGCTATATTTCTCAATGGAATTACCCCTATTTCCAAGACTCAGTACTTAACAGCGGATTCTTACCGAGGTGCAATTTGGTTAATTGATCTTGCCCAACACCGTAGCTCAATTTGGCTAGAACATTCTTTACTGGCTCGTAGCAATTCGGAAAATGTTACTCCTGCTGCTAATGGTTTAAAGCGTTTTGGTAACTCACTTTACGTTTCAAATACTGAAAAAATGTTACTGTTGCGGATTCCTATTGACGTTACAAATGAACCCGGTGAGCCAGAAATCTTTGTGGAGCAGACGAATATTGATGACTTTGCATTTGATCTGAAAGGCAACCTTTACGGAGCAACGCACATTTATAATAGCGTAGTGAAAATTTCACCAGATGGTAGTACAACTATCATTGCTCAAGCCGAGCAAGGTTTAATTGGCACTACAGCAGTTGCTTTTGGTCGAACAGAGGATGATTACACTGCAATCTATGTTGTGACGAATGGGGGGATGTTTTTGCCGCCTCCTACAGGGGTGGTGAATGCCAACATTGTACGACTTGAGGTAGGGAAACCTGGTTATCCCTTGTATTGAAAGTAAAATCGGCATTAGTATCGTTGACCGAAAAGATGGGTACAAGCCCCGTGCTTCGTTTATAAAAGTTGGTGGGGAGAAACGCCGCGACCAGTTGAAGCAACTCCGCATCTGCTACGAAGAAGATTTACCCAACCATTTGTATATCCACTCAATATCAGCATCACTCAATACTGGTGGGGGTGGAGGTTGGGTATAGTCTATCGATAAATCATACCCAGCTTCGTCATAGATAGCATTCAGCACAGCTTGCAACTCCAGTACAGCATCTCTTTCGCCTTGGCACAAGGGAACTGGTATCGTTGGGAGAGTATCTTGTAACGTCACAGGCCACAGATCAATTACTCCAGACCCAGCCCGCGTTAAGGTGATCAAGTATGGAACATCAGGAAGACGGGGATGGTTAAATGGCCGATTTCCTCGGCGCAGCAAGTCAATTTCAATGAGATGGACGTTGGCATTATATAAGCGCTGGCGTTTCTTACGGTAGTCAGTAATACCTGGTTCGCGTTTGTTTACGGGGGAGAGGATTTCGATACAACTGATCAGTATGTTGTTGGCAGTATCCCGAATTTCGACTGTGGGGATGCGAACTTCGACGGGTTGTATAACTGGAAGCGTCAGTGTTGCCGGGGTTGTGGCAATATTCGTGCTGGGGGTAGGAAGAGTTATATCGCGGCGTTGTCTAATCTGCAATACCTCAACATCTGGGTACAAAATACCAATTTCGCTTGCAGGGGAAATATCTTCTACAACATATACTTCCAGGCGTGCGGCATATTTAGGACGCAGCTGTGGGGCGAGGAAGGCACGAATTTTACTGGCAAGGGCGTTGTGTACGTCACTCCACAGATAGCCTTCAAGATATGGGTTCATGCCGGGCAACGGGGAAGGCATTTTGCAAGCTTGTTTGACTGCACTTTTATTCTAAACTGACCCCATGCCTTAATTACGAATGGTCGTTGAGCGAAGTCGAAACAAGCCGTTCGCGCAGCGTCTTTGACAGGAGAAGCATTACCAAGAAGACGCGGAGACGCGGGGAAGGGGAGACGCGGAGCGCGACCATTCTCAAGGTCGAAGCACTGGTCAAAAGCCCCCGACTAAAGTCGTGGAGGCAAAAAATGTTTTCCTTGCTTGAATCCCCTAGCTTTAGTTATAGGGACTCTCCGCGTCACCCTTCGGGTGACGCTCGCAAGCTCGCTAACGCAGTCGCCTGCGGAGGGAAACCCTCCTTTACTCGCTGTCTCACCGCGTCCAAACGTCTCCGCGTCCTCATCAAGAATTACGGTTAGCTAGATACTCATACATCCGCCAACGCGCATCTACTTCAGCTTGTGCCTGTTGTAACAAGTGGTGAGCAAGTTCAGGTTTGCTCTTAGTGAGCATTTTGAAGCGATTTTCTTGATACATTGAATGCTCTACTGATTTTGTAGGCGATCGCATATCCAATTGCAAGGGATTTTTACCCTGTTTTTGCAACTGCGGGTTATATCGATATAGTAACCACCGTCCAGATTCAATCAATGATTTCTGGTGATTCATCGCTGTAGTCATGTTAATGCCATGGGCTATGCAATGACTGTAGGCGATAATTATTGATGGGCCATCGTAAGCTTCTGCTTCTAAAAATGCTCTTAAGGTATGTTCATCCCTAGCACCTAAAGCTACACTCGCTACGTAAGCATTACCGTAGGTCATGGCAATCAAACCCAAGTCTTTTTTGGGTGCAGGCTTGCCACTAGCGGCAAATTTAGCCACTGCTGCCCGTGGAGTTGCTTTAGATGATTGTCCACCTGTGTTGGAATATACTTCTGTATCCATAATTAAGATATTGACATTGCGACCACTAGCAATTACGTGGTCAATACCACCAAAGTCAATATCATAAGCCCAACCATCACCACCGATAATCCAAACGCTTTTTTTGACTAAGTAGTCGGCTAGCGATTTGAGAGTTTTGATTTGGGCTTCTGTGCGAGACGCTACGGGTAGCTTGCTTAAGCGTAGGGGTACGACTTCGCTCAGCCCACGGGGATGAGGTTCTAGTAACTCATCTAATCTTTGCTTGAGGAGTTCTACGCGCTGGCGTTGTTCGTAAATATCTGCTTCTGAGTTTTGTTGTGCAGTCAGGATAGACTCAACTAAACCTGGTGGAATTATTGGTTGTGTAACCTCCCCATTACCCCTGATCTCCAAAGGGGGCCCCACCTTCCCCAATTTATACAACAGTTCCGTGGCAAATTCGGTTTGTTTATCGAGGGAGAGACGGAAGCCAAAACCGAATTCGGCGTTATCCTCAAATAAACTATTTGACCATGCCGGGCCGCGTCCTTCGGCGTTGGTTGTCCATGGGGTTGTGGGTAAATTACCACCATAAATTGAGGAGCAACCTGTGGCGTTAGCAATGACAGCGCGATCGCCAAATAGTTGTGTTAATAATTTTAGATAAGGTGTCTCACCACAACCCGCACAAGCACCAGAAAATTCAAACAACGGTTCTTGCAGTTGTTGTTGGCGAATCTGGTTAAGTTTCAAGTTTCGTCTATCAGGATTGGGTAAACTCAAAAAGAAATCCCAATTTTTCCGCTCTTGCTCCCGTAAAGGTAGCTGCTGTGCCATATTAATTGCTTTTTGCAATGGCTGGGATTTACTTTTAGCAGGACAAATATCCACACAGATAGAGCATCCTGTACAGTCTTCTGGGGCAACCTGAATGGTAAATTTTTGATTGGCAAAGTCCTTATCTTTTGCACCAGTTGATTTGAAAGTGGGTGGTGCATTAACTAACTCATCCGGTTGATAAGCCTTGGCGCGAATAGCACTGTGGGGACAAACCATCACACACTTACCACACTGAACGCAGATATCTGGCTCCCACACAGGTATCTCTTCGGCAACGTTGCGTTTTTCCCATTTAGCAGTGCCGGTAGGAAAAGTACCATCAGCAGGTAGCGCACTCACAGGCAAGTTATCACCCTGCCAGAGCATGATTTGTTCTAAAACACTGCGGATGGATGGGGGGGGAGAGGACGCGGGGAGGTGGGGACGCGGGGATGGGGGGAAAGTATTTGATAATTTCTCCGCGTCCCCGCGTCTCCCCTTCTCCGCGTCTTCCTCATCTTCTACTTTGACTGGATGTAAATTCTCTAGTGTGTTGTCTACGGCTTGCAGGTTCATGCGGACAACTTCTGCACCTTTTTTACCGTAAGTTTTTTCGATCGCTTGTTTGATTTTAGCGATCGCCTCTTGTTGTGGCAATACACCTGCTAAGGCGAAGAAGCATACTTGCATAATTGTGTTAATGCGTCCACCCATGCCACTTTCACGGGCAACTTGGTTGGCATTAATCACATATAACTTTAGTTGCTTGGCGATAATTTGCTGCTGTATTGGCAATGGCAGATATTGCCAAACAATATCTGCACCATACGAACTATTCACTAGTAAAGTGGCTCCAGGTGCAGCAGCTTTTAAAATATCAATCCGTTCCAAAAATCCCCAGTGATGACAACCAATAAAGTTGGCTTTGTCAATTAAATAAGTCGAGCGAATTGATTCTTTACCAAAGCGTAGGTGAGAAACGGTCATTGAACCAGATTTTTTCGAGTCGTAAACAAAGTAACCTTGAGCTTGGTTATCCGTTTCTTCACCAATAATTTTGATTGTGTTTTTATTAGCACCAACTGTTCCATCAGAACCCAATCCGTAAAACATAGCACGAACAACGGTATCTG
This sequence comes from Desmonostoc vinosum, assembly GCF_059505385.1. NCBI lineage: Bacteria > Bacillati > Cyanobacteriota > Cyanophyceae > Nostocales > Nostocaceae > Desmonostoc > Desmonostoc vinosum. The sequence goes on along the minus strand of NZ_JCACKM010000136.1, from coordinate 1,514 downwards.
ATTCAGTAGAGAAGTTGGGGTCAAAGTTCAAAGAAGTATGACTGATGTCATCATTAATACCAATAGTAAAGTGATTTTTCGGCTGAGCTTGGGCAAGGTAATCAAAAATACCCTTCACCATCGCCGGGGTAAATTCTTTGGAGGAAAGACCGTAACGACCACCGATGATTTTGGGAGACGCGGAGAAATTATCAAATACTTTCCCCTCGTCCCCGCGTCCCCACCTCCCCGCGTCCCCGCGTCCCCGCGTCCCCGCGTCCCCACCTCCCCGCGTCCCCGCGTCCTCATCTGTCCACGCTTCATGAATAGCAGCTACCACATCGAGATACAGCGGTTCCCCAGCGCTACCTGGTTCTTTGGTGCGGTCAAGGACAGCGATCGCTTGTACACTTTTTGGTATGGCTGCTACAAATCTTTGCACATCAAAGGGGCGGTAGAGTCGGACTTTGACAACTCCCACCTTGGCACCACGGGCGTTGAGGTAATCTACGGTTTCGTGGACGGTTTCACAGCCGGAACCCATGAGAACGATGATGCGATCGGCATCACTGGCTCCGTGGTATTCATAGATTTGGTAATGTCTGTCTGTGAGTTCGCCAAATTGATCCATGATTTGCTGGACGATGGCGGAACAAGAGTCGTAGTAAGGGTTAGCGCCTTCACGGGCTTGGAAGTAGACATCGGGGTTTTGGGCTGTGCCACGCAAGACTGGATGGTCTGGAGTCAGGGCACGGGCGCGATGGGCCAGTATTTGGTCTTCGTTAATCAGCGATCGCAAATCATCATCTGATAACAGTTTAACCTTTTGAACTTCGTGAGAGGTGCGAAAACCATCGAAGAAATGCATAAACGACACTCGCGCCTCTAAGCTAGCTGCATGGGCAATCAAAGCAAAATCTTGGCTTTCTTGCACAGAAGCAGAACACAGCAGGGCGAAGCCAGTTGCACGGGCTGCCATAACATCGCTATGGTCGCCAAAAATTGATAAAGCATGAGTAGCTAAAGAACGCGCCGCAACGTGAACCACGGCGCTAGTCAGTTCTCCAGCAATTTTGTAGAGATTGGGTATCATTAATAACAATCCCTGAGATGCAGTGAAGGTAGTACTCAGAGAACCCGTTTGTAATGCGCCATGTACAGCACCTGCTGCTCCGCCTTCACTCTGCATCTGAACAACACTAGGAACCGTACCCCAAAGGTTAAAACGACCTTCCGCTGCCCAAGCATCCGCCCATTCACCTATTGCTGAAGAGGGGGTGATGGGATAAATAGCAATCACCTCATTTAATTTGTAGGCAACACGGGCAACAGCTTCATTCCCGTCGATAGTTGCAAAGGTTTTGTCCATAATTTTTGGGGAGTGGGGAGTGGGGAGTGGGGAGTGGCTGACAGGTGTAGGTTTTTAATATTTTGCGTTTTGAGCGACGCGGTGAGTCCAGTGAGTAAAGGAGGGTTTCCAACCTTAGATCTTGCACCTGCCCAATCTCCCGCCAGAGAATAAATTCTCGCTCTTA
>NZ_JCACKM010000135.1:0-19189 GCF_059505385.1 Desmonostoc vinosum | reverse complement strand
CGTGTTAGCGTAGCGGGGCGTAGCCCGATAAATCATCCCGCAATTATGCAACGCCGAATTTGTTTTGGGGTTTAAAGTTGTGAGCCTTGAAAATAGGTTTCCAGCTTTTCCTGAACCTATTCAATGATGATACCTACAGACAGATGATGCAATAATTGTTACCTAAGTAGATGAATCATATATTCAGCTAAATGAGGCATAATTCGCAATTAAATAAAATACTGATTGAGGAGAGGATCGCATATCCTCCCCTCAATCATTAGACCTTTCTTGAAAGTAGGGAATAGGGAGTACGGAGTGGGAAAGAAATATTTTCATAGTTCCTTGCGAATGGCTACGCTCAGTAACTATAATCTTTCCGTTTTTAACCCAATACCCAATACCCAGTACCTAATCACCAGTCCCTTTTAATTAACCTATCTCAAAGAACCTTCAGTTTGCTTGCCCATTCTTTCTTGAATCTTGCTCTTAGCAGCTTTGAATTCTGTAGCCAACTGCTCAGTTTGCTGAGTATTCAAATTATTACGAATAGCAGCAAACATGGTGCTTTCTTCTTGACGAATATGGTCGCCAACTGCATCCATTAACTGTCTGACTTTATCTTTGAATTGAGAAGAAGAAGGACTAATAGCCTTAATTTCCTCTAACATCTGCTTCATTTCAGCTTGTTCGTCATACAGTTCTTGGGTGTCATTTTCACCGTAGAAAGAACGTACTCTCGGGTAAACAACTTCTTCTTCAGCTTCAGCATGAACACTCAAATCTTTATAGATTTGACCGAAGTATTCTTGAATCTTTTGTTGGTCGTTGCTTTGCAGCAATTCGGTGAAGAGAATATTCACTTTATTGTGATCCAAACGGATGACATCTTGAATATTCATATCCTTTTTGTCAGCACCTTGGGTAACGGCACTACCCACTACACCACTAAATGCTGCCATAGCATCCTGAACTCGTGCCCAAATTCCTTGGTCTGCATCTTGTCCGGTTAGTTCACGAACACCCAAGATTTCTAAAACACCCTTGAGTTGCTCTTGATGGGCACGGTTCTCAAAATTAATGGTATTTAAAGGCCCAATAGCAGCCATCACATCAGCACCTACTTTTTGTGCTGCCTTGTGAATTGTCAAGCCAGTCATCACTTGTTGATGCTTTAACAATTCGTGCTGAAATACTTTTTCATACAGACTTAGTTCAGAACCTTGCATTAATTCCTGAACCTTTTGAACCATTTGTTGAAGAGTGTTTTTAGGCTGTCCTTGAATGCCATACTGAACGATTACAGTTTCTAAAACACCGAGGTTTTTCTGATCGTCATTGAGCATATCCTGAAAGCGTTTAGAGATTTCTGAATCGTTAGATTCTCTCGCAAACAACTGCTCATTTTTAATTAGCAACTGTTGTATTGCTTTCATGTCTGCCAATTTAACGGCAATAGCGTTACGTTTTGTATCATCTAAAGTAGATACCATCTTTAGTTCTCCTCGAAAAAGTATTCGGAATTATTGCCTCTTTTAGATTGGCACAATAACTAGTGATATTCCCTCATACTTTTGAGCGATTGCCTTCGTGACTCAGGATAGAAAAATAGAATATTTATTTTTAATTTTTTATCTACTCTTTTAGATAGACAAATATCAAGTCTGCGACTCCCTCGTCAGATAGATAAAATTTTATGATTAATTATTTAGATTATCTCAAAGATAGTAAAAGTTAGGAAATTAAGTAATAATGCCAAAAAACTTTGGAATTTGAGAACAGGCGCTGATTAGAAAATTCAAAATTCAAAATTCAAATTAACATTGCAACCCGAAGTTTATTTTCAACAAATTTCTTCCGCTTAATACAGAGAACACTAATTATGGAAACTACAGAAACCTCACAAACAACCTCAACACCTTTCCCAAATATCCCACCAATTATTGAGAGTGATGATAGAGAGTATGTTGATACCGGTGTACCAAGCACAGTTGCAATCGCGGGACATCCCTTACATCCTTTGAGTGTCATCTTCCCCATAGCCTTTTTAGCCGCCGCCTTGGGAAGCGATGTTGGTTACTGGTTAACTAATGATTTCTTCTGGGCTAGGGCCTCCCTGTGGCTAATCGGGCTGGGATTAGCAGGAGGTATCCTCGCTTCCCTAATTGGTATCAGTGACTTCTTAAAAATTGAACGAGTCCGCAAGCGTACCGCCGGCTGGGCGCACTTAATTCTTAACGTTTCTATTCTAACTTTGACACTCGTTAACTTTCTTTTGCGTGTGGGCAACGCTGAATCAAGAATATTACCTTGGGGGCTACTAATCTCACTCATTGTCGGTACATTAACTAGCGTTTCCGGCTGGTTTGGTGCTGAACTCTCCTACCGTCACAAAATTGGTGTAGTTGGCGCTGGTAGTAGAAGATATCCGTAAGTTGGGGACTGGGGAGATGAGGGGGATGAGGGAGATGAGGGGGATATTTTCTTTGCGTCTGCGCGTCCCTGTATCTTTGCGTTTCGATTCCCAATTCCCCATTCCCAAAGGCTAAAATCTCCATAGTCTTTAGCTTTGATTAAATGCCTCGCAATCGTCAGCAAACAATATTGATACTCATCTCTGTGTTCATCACAGTGCCGATGGGCTTTTTATTTAAGTATTACACTGGGCCTGCTCATCAATGGTTTAACAATTACGTCGCTGCTGTAATTTATGAAATATTTTGGTGCTTGTTTGCATTCTGGTTTAATAGAACTCAAGCAGCGATCATCCAAATCCCAGTAGGAGTTTTTATCGTTACCTGTATATTGGAGTTTTTGCAACTTTGGCATCCGCCACTATTAAAAGAAATTCGCACTACTTTAATAGGTAAATGGTTACTTGGTACCACCTTTGCTTGGTGGGATTTTCCTCACTACGCATTAGGTTGTGTATTAGGTTGGTTGTGGTTGCAACAATTGCACAAAATAGGTCATGCAAAAAAAAGTCAAGGTGAAACCTAATTCAAAACAGCAAAAGATTGCAGAACAACCTGATGGTAGCTTGACTGTGTATTTGAAATCGCCTCCTGTAAACGGCAAAGCTAATGAAGAGTTAATTCAACTACTAGCTGAAAAATTTGATGTATCCAAATCCTGTATCAGAATTAAGTCCGGTTTATTCTCTCGACAAAAACTAATTGAGATTGATACAAATGCTTAAGTTTGATGTTTTTCTGGTTACTAGTCTACTCACCAGTAATACTTTTTAAAGTACTGGAATTTTTTAGGAATGAGAATCATACTCTCAAGAATATACTCCCCAATACTAGTATCAAAGACTCGTCAAGCACAATGTTGATTCTTGTGTGATGCTAATATACCCTGGCTGAGCTTTGACCCGTTCTATCCAAGCTTGGATGGCAGGAAATTGTGTTAAATCAAACCCACCTTCATCGGCAACGTGGGTGTAAGCAAATAAAGCAATGTCCGCAATTGTATAACGCTCATTCACAAAAAAAGTGTGCGCGGTTAAATGCTTTTCCATCAGCTTAAGTGCTGCATAACCGGGTTCACGTTTATGCTTTATTGCTTCGTGATATTCCTCAGACTTCCCTAAAATAGAAATCCAAAATCTAGATGTAGCAATAAAAGGTTCATGGCTGTATTGTTCAAAAAATAACCATTGCAGAACTTGCGCTCGTAAAAAGCGATCGTATGGCAAGAATTCTGTGCATTCACTCAGATACACCAATATAGCATTAGATTCTGCTAAGTATTTCCCTGGTTCAATTTCCAAAACTGGAATCTTACCGTGAGGATTTTTACTTAAAAAATCTGGAGTTCGAGTCTCTTGTTTTAAGATATTAACCTCTACTCGCTCAAAGGGCATACCAAGCTGTGTCAATAAAAGACGTATCTTGTAACCATTGCCGGAGGGTAAAAAATCGTACAAACGTAGCATTTCCATATCAAATAAATAGTGAGGAATGTGTTGAAAATTGAGGCTTTAAAATACAATATCTTACCAAATGATTTTCTACAAACCGGATATATATTTTTTTATTGAGCGTTTAAGTGCAACACAGAATTATCTGAAAAAATAAAAATCAAGCTATTAAAGTATTATTTATTCCTAGTATTTGATGTTAGTTTTAGTTAGTGGTCGAGAATAAAAGTATGTGTGGAAGATTCACTTTAAGCCAACCACCAACCGCCATAGCTCAATTCTTTCATATTGAGGAAGTTCCGGATTTTGTTGCCGAATATAACATTGCACCTACGCAATTAGTAGCAACAGTGTTACATAATCCCGATCATGGCAAGCGTGAATTTCGGCATTTATATTGGGGGTTGATTCCCTCTTGGGCTAAAGATTCCAAGATAGCGGCGAAGCTAATCAACGCCAGATCAGAAACCGTTGCTGAAAAACCAGCTTTTCGATCAGCTTTCAAGCAAAGACGCTGTTTAGTGCTGGCTGATGGCTTTTATGAATGGCAAAAACAACAAAGTAAAAAGCAGCCGTTTTATTTTCGTCTTCAAGATGGGCAACCATTTGTCTTTGCAGGGTTGTGGGAGAAATGGCAATCTCCTACCGAAGAAATAACCTCTTGTACAATTTTGACTACAACCGCTAACGAGTTACTGCAACCCATCCACGATCGCATGCCTGTAATTCTCCAGCCACAAGATTACGATTTATGGCTAGATCCGCAAGTAAAAACAGCCGAGGTACTACAGTCGCTATTGCGTCCCTATCCAGCGCCAGCCATGGCAGCCCACCCGGTTAGCACCTTGGTGAATAGCCCTCGGCATAACCAGCCGGAGTGCATCGTGCCTGTTGGCGAATAGGGAGTGGGGAGTAGCTGACAGGTGTAGGTTTTTAATATTTTGCGCTTTGAACGACGCGGGGACGCGGAGACGCGGGGACGCGGAGACGCGGGGAGGCGGGGACGCGGGGACGCGGGGACGCGGGGAAAGATTTCGGAACAGAAAATTAGGCTTTTTCAGACTGAATGTAAAATATCTACACCTATCAAGTGGGGAGTGGGGAGTAGCACTTCGATTTCGCTCAGTGACCGGGAGTAGGGACTGGCACTGTATACTATGGACTAGAGAAAAGTTTTTCCTAGTCCCCAATCCCCATTCCCCAATCCCCAGTCCCCAGTCCCCAATCCCCAGTCCCCAATCCCCAATCCCCAGTCCCCAGTCCCCAAACATATGCCAAGAACACAAAAAAACGATAACTTCATTGACAAATCCTTTACAGTCATGGCAGACATTATCCTCAAGATTCTGCCAACGAATAGAAAAGCCAAGGAAGCGTTTGTTTATTACCGAGATGGCATGTCGGCGCAGGCAGAAGGTGAATATGCCGAAGCTTTGGAATATTACGAGGAAGCCCTAACACTAGAGGAAGATACCAACGATAAGAGCTATATTTTCTACAATATGGGACTCATCTATGCCAGCAACGGCGACCATGACAAAGCTTTAGAACTGTATCACCAAGCGATTGAATTGAATCCACGCTTACCCCAAGCCTTGAATAATATTGCCGTGATTTATCACTACAAAGGGGAAAAAGCGAAAGAGGCAGGCGATAACGACGGTGGCGAAGCATTATTTGACCAAGCAGCAGACTATTGGATTAGAGCGATTCGTATGGCTCCCAATAACTACATTGAAGCCCAAAACTGGTTAAAAACAACTGGGCGATCGCAAATTGACGTATTCTTTTAGTCCTCATTAGTCCTTTGTCATTTGCTAAGGATTAATGACTAATGAACAATGACCAATAGACTAATGACAATTTTATGATTGACCAAGAACAAGTACGTAAAGTAGCAAATCTTGCTCGTTTAGAATTGACTCCAGAAGAAGAGGAGCAGTTTACAACCCAATTAGGAAATATTCTTGACTATATCGAGCAACTTAATGAACTCGATGTTAGCAATGTATCTCCGACCACACGGGCAATTGATGTCAGTAATGTGACGCGAGAGGATGAACTACAACCCTATCCTGACCGAGAAGATATCCTCAACAGCGCACCTGAACAGGAAGGCGAATTTTTTAAAGTACCAAAAATTCTGAATGCTGAATAGTCATTAGTCATTCGTCATTGTTGAGCTATGCGGTCTTGGGGAGCCACCCCCGTGGGCGGGTTTCCTCCATGAGCGACTAGCGATCTTTGCAGCGGTAGCGAGGAACGAGCGTCGGTACGAGCGTCCGTAGGAGCGTCATCCGTAGGGTCATTAGTCATTCGTTAATGCACCTTAACCAAGGAGAAAACTATGGGTTTAGGAATTCTAAAAGATGGTCAGTGGATATCTCAACGGGATCAAGAAGACTCACAAGGTAAATTTATCCGACCATCAACGACTTTTCGCAATCGAATTACAGCCGATGGTTCTAGTGGATTTAAAGCTGAGCCAGATCGTTATCATTTATACATTTCCTGGGCTTGTCCTTGGGCTTGTCGCACAGCAATTATGCGGCAGTTAAAAGGACTAGAAGATGTGATTGGTTTGTCGGTAGTTGCTGCGGAAATTGATCAAAATAGTTGGGAATTTTCTGATGAACCAGGGAGCATTCCTGATACGATCAATGATGCCCAGTATCTTTGGCAAATTTATCTCAAAGCTAACCCCAACTATAGCGGACGGGTAACAGTTCCGGTTTTGTGGGATATTCATAAAAAAACAATTATTAATAATGAATCCCGCGAAATCATCCGGATGTTAGATACAGAATTCAATGTTTTCAGTAAACAAGATATCAACTTTTATCCAAAGGATTTGCAACAAGTAATTGATGAGACAATTGATGCTATTTACCAACCAATTAATAATGGTGTATACCGTGCAGGATTTGCTACAACTCAATCAGCTTATGATGAAGCGGTAACGGAATTATTTACGGCTCTTGATTATTGGGAGCAAGTATTAAGTAATCAACGCTATCTTTGTGGCGACCAAATTACCGAGGCAGACTGGTGTATGTTCACTACCTTGTTTCGCTTCGATGCAGTTTATTATGTGCATTTCAAATGCAACTTACGCCGGATTATAGATTATCCTAATCTATGGAATTATCTCAAAGAACTTTATCAACTGCCGGGAGTTAAAGAAACTTGTAACCTTGACCATATCAAACGGCATTATTACAGAAGCCATCCCAAGGTTAATCCTACCCGGATTGTACCAAAAGGCCCGTTAATTGATTTTGATGCGCCCCATAACCGCGATCGCAATGGGTAAATGCTTCATAATTTCACAGTTCTCTTAATGATTAGACCAGGGTGATGTAAAAATATAAAATCTTGCATTATCCCATAAACAATGCTCATACCAAACTGGATATTATCTTTGAATTGGAAGCCGCTAAATTCTGATTCAAGGTCAAAGATATACAAGATAGGGCTAGAAATTCTGACAGTAGTAGCACTTTTGTGTATCTTGCAATTGCTAGATAAAAATGTTTATAGAGCAAATGAAATTGATATCTTCCCAGCAGCTAAACAATACGTCGCCTCTAACTGGATTTTAGGAGATTGGTATCTCAATCAGCCACCAAGTTATAGACTCTTATTCCAGATTGTGGTAGGTCAGATGATAGTAGCTTGGGGTTTTTTAATCACTTCTATTGTAGGTCGAATACTGTGCTACTGCTTGATTGCATTAGGACTGATATTGATCAAAAGAAAACTGGGTCTTAGTTTACCGTTGCTATTATTAGCTATTTTTGCGTTCATGACGTGTCAAAACTTTGCGGCTGGTGAACTGATAGTGTCAGGAATTCAACCCAAGGTACTTAGCTATGGTTTTGTATTAATAGCGCTTAGCTTCATGTTAAAGAGAAGCTATTATTGGATGGCTCTGATGTTGGGATTAGCTACCTCATTTCATGTCTTAGCAGGGGGCTGGTCATTTCTCATTATCATAGGTTTGCTGATTCTGAGATGGAATGCTCATAAGATGAATGTCGGAACTCTGGGAACAATCTTTCTTATTTACTTAATAACTAGCTCTTTTTCTGTTAAATCTGTATTAGATCAATTACTAATACCTGCTTCTGAAGGTTCTATCCCTGCTTCTTTAGTTTATGTTTTTGTCCGATTACCTCACCATCTCAATCCTCTATCTTGGTCTTGGGATTGGTGGGTAAGGCTGATTGTATATTTAGCAGTACTATTTATCAGTATTAAACTACTCAAACGCGTCTTTCAAAGTAGTGATGAAAATAAAAACTTTACTTCTGAGCAGTACATAGCGTGTGTGCGACTATCTGAGTTTACATTAATTAGCCTAGTACTTTTTATGCTAGGAGTGGCGATCGCGCCTTTTAACTCCTCTGGTAGTATTTTACAATACCATATCTTTCGCGTAGGTGGTGTGATGTTGCCACTTAACACTTGCTTACTGTTTGCATGTGCTTTAGAGCATAGTTTTGGTAGCAAGAAACGAAAATTAGTATTACTTGGAAGTATCTTACTGTTGAGCCTTTTACTTATCAAGCCAATCAAAACATTTAAAGCCCAACTATTTAGCTTAAATGAATTTCCCAGCAGACCACAACAAGTATTTCCTGAGCAAAAATCATTATACAGTTGGGTTAAAAACCACACCCCTCAAAATACTATTGTCATAACTCCTCCAGGTACTTTTGATAGTTTTACATGGATAGCAGAGCGTCCAACTATAGCTAAATATAAACTTATCCCTCAAAATAAGTTGGGAATACCTGAGTGGTATGAACGCATGAGGGATTTGAGTGGTAATAATACTTCTATTTTGCCAGTTTTTAGTAAGGATAAGGAGTTTAAAATCAACAAAGCAGGATTTGATCTGCCAAAATTACTGGATAGTGAGTATTACTCTTTAACAACTGCTCAGGTGAATTTTTTATTGACTAAGTATCAAGCTGAATATTTTGTAGCTAGTGTGAAACAGGAATTAGATTTGTCGATTGTATATCGTAATTCCAAGTATATTATTTACCACAAAACAGAAAAATAAATTGCTGCACTAATGTTCCCGCAGGCCTCACCACTGGAACTAGTAACGATGGTCAGATACCCGACTTTTTCCAAAAGTCGGGTATCTTGCAGCCTCTGAGAAAAAAATCAATCGGTGCGATCGCTCCACGCTAAAGCTAATAGGCTAAAATAATCAAGCCTTTGGGAATATTCAATCCTCAAGCAGCCCATTACTCGCGCAAACAGATAACATTTATAGTATGAACGCTACACAAGAACAACTAAAACTCCAATTTAAACAGGCGTTAGTGGCTGCTTTTGGCGCTGACTTTGCAGAGGTAGACCCGATTTTAGTTACTGCTAGCAATCCTAGATTCGGTGATTATCAGGCGAATGTTGCTTTGTCATTAAGTAAAAAGTTAGGAAAACAACCAAGAGCGATCGCCTCTGCTATAGTCGAAAATCTAGATGTCTCAGAAATCTGCGAACTGCCGAGTATAGCCGGGCCTGGATTTATTAATTTGCAACTGAAAACAGCATACCTGGAAGCACACATCAAAGCGATACAAGCAGATTCCAGCTTAGGAATTCCAGCAGCGAAAATGCCAAAGCGGGAAATTGTCGATTTCTCCAGTCCGAATATCGCCAAAGAAATGCACGTCGGACATTTGCGTTCCACAATTATTGGAGATAGCATCGCCCGAATTTTAGAATTTCAGGGTCACGATGTTCTGAGATTAAATCACGTTGGTGATTGGGGTACTCAATTTGGGATGTTAATCGCTTATCTGCGAGAAGTTTACCCAGAAGCCCTAACTACCGCTAATGCTTTAGATATTGGTGATTTAGTTACCTTTTACCGCAAAGCCAAACTGCGGTTTGATGCGGATGAAGCTTTCCAAGAAACGGCCCGGCAAGAAGTCGTCCGCTTACAAGCAGGTGCAGAAGACACACTCCACGCCTGGAAGTTGTTGTGCGAACAGTCGCGGCAAGAGTTCCAGAAAATTTATGACCTGCTGGATGTGAAAGTCACAGAACGAGGCGAATCTTTTTACAATCCTTTACTGCCGACAATTGTAGAGGATTTAGAAAAAACTGGGTTGCTGGTAGAAAGCCAGGGCGCAAAGTGTGTTTTCTTAGAAGGGTTTACAAACAGAGAAGGCGAACCTCTACCCTTGATTGTACAAAAATCTGATGGCGGCTATAACTATGCCACCACAGATTTAGCAGCCTTGCGCTACCGAATTCAGCAAGATGAAGCCAAGCGGATAATTTATGTTACAGATGCTGGACAAGCTAACCATTTTGCCCAATTCATTCAAGTAGCGCGGAAAGCGGGATGGGTGCCTGATGATGTAGAACTGGTGCATGTCCCCTTTGGCTTGGTGTTGGGGGAAGATGGTAAAAAGTTCAAAACTCGTTCTGGGGATACGGTGCGGTTACAGGATTTGTTGGATGAAGCGATCGCTCGTGCCCGTGCAGATTTAGAAGTAAGATTAAAGGAAGAAGAACGCAAAGAAACTGAAGAATTCATTCAACATGTTGCTGAGGTGGTTGGGATCAGTGCGGTCAAATATGCCGACTTAAGCCAAAATCGTACTAGTAACTATATATTTAGCTACGACAAAATGCTCGATCTTAAAGGCAATACTGCACCTTATATGTTGTATGCCTATGCCAGGATTCAGGGTATTAGTCGCAAAGGTGGGATTGATTTTGAAGAGTTGGGAAATAATGCCAAAGTTCTGTTAGAACATGAAACAGAATTAGGACTTGCAAAGTGCTTACTTCAGCTAGGCGAAGTGATTAGTACTGTAGAACAAGATTTACTACCAAATCGGCTTTGTGATTACTTATTTCAACTGAGCCAAAAGTTTAACGTATTTTATGACCGCAATCAAGGCGTACCAGTTTTGAGTGCAGAAGAACCTCTGCGAACATCTCGCTTAGTTTTATGTGATTTAACAGCGAGAACTTTGAAATTAGGATTATCGTTATTAGGAATTCAGGTATTAGAAAGGATGTAAAATTGCGTCTGAATGAATAAAATTGCACTTTTTTGGGAGGCGATCGCATGGTACAAACACCACTAAAAAACATAACTTTAGCAGAGTTTCTTAAGTTACCAGAAACCAAGCCTGCTAGTGAGTATATAGATAGTAAAATTACGCAAAAACCAACGCCGCAGGGGGAACATAGTACTAAGCTGTTCAGCATTTAAATAGGGTATAATAGAAAGCCGAATTCAGTCAAAACATGGAATAATGCCAGCAAAAAATCATTTAACTTCCCAGCAAACAGAGAAGCTACAAAAAGCTTTAAAACTGGAAGAAAATGGAGAAATAAGAGAAAGAATACTAATTCTCTTGTTGCTTAATGATGGAAAAACACAAGCTAACATAGCAGAATTTTTGGGTTGTTCTTTAAATAAAGTATCATATTGGTGTGTACATGGAGACCCAGAGAATCTGGAAAGCCTAAAAGATGAGAGGATGAAGGGAAACCATAAAAAAGCCACAGATAGGTATATAGAAATATTATAGGAACCACAGCGAGAAGCGTGAACCATCCATCTTGCAGAACTTGTGGTAATTCCTCCATCCTCTGACTATCGGGGAAAGCTTTTGGGCTTTGACCTGAGCGCCGTAATTCGAGTTGTTGACGATTTGCTTGACCTTCTGACGAAAAGCTTTGTAGAAAATGAATCTTAAGAATAATTAAATTGACAAAAATGAACTATCTCGTATCAGATTCTATTAGTCCAGTAATTTGGCTGACGCTGAAGATGCATGACTGCAACTATCAAAATGTGCTGCTCTCTGATGGCATAAATTATTCCATAAGGAAAACTGGCTATGCGGCATGTTAGTATCGCAGAGAAAGCTCTATTCCGCAGCAAATGGGATACTATTATCGCTATATCGTGCAGGTGTCTCTAAAATATAATTTTCTTCAGCACAGATTTGACGTAGTTCTACAAAAGCATCTGCGAGGGAAGAGGCTTTTTGTTTTTGATACCAAGCAAGGAAGTCTTGAAAAAGTTTAGGTTCTACAATCGCAGCAACTAATTTGTCCTGCTTGAAGATTAATTGAGGTTCCGATGCAATAGCATCAATTACCTCGGGCAGTTTTTGTTGTGCTTCGTCAAGTTTCCAGTTCATTTGTTTTATAAGTTAGATGATTAATTATAACTTTATTCCTAGAACGTAGCTCTCGCAATACTTGTTCACCAGGAATTAAATTAACTTCGCCTTGTTCAACAGACTGAAATCTGTTCTCTGCTTCTTCTGCCCAAATAGCATCTATTTCTACTTGATTTTCAGCATCGAGGCTTTTAAATAAATGTTCAGCAAGCATTGCTCTTAACCCTGGAGGTAAAGACAATGCAGTGTTGAAGATTTTGTCATAGGTGTTAGCCATATTTTTTCCCAGAGTAAATAATCTTAATTTCAGTTTAAATTACTTTTTCTGTTTGTAATTGACGGTATTTATAGATTACTATCTTCACTTTTTTCTAGCAACCTATCAACTTTATTCTCAATTGTATTCAGCTTTCTCAAAATAGTAGGACGGTCATTGTCTAGGGATGCCAACAAGTTAGTCATACCCTCTTGAACAGTAGTTAACCTAGCAACAATATCTTCTAATCGTGTAAACCCTGACCGAAGTTCTTGTATACCCTCGCGCAATTCTTCCCGTTCTAGCCTTGCTTCTACCATAGAATCAAGCATTGCTTGAGCAGTTCTGGCATTACTTTCAATCAGTTGCTTGAGTTCTTGGTCAGTCATGATTTGCGTGAATAAAGATTTTAGTTCCTTTAATTTTAAGACGATTTTTGCTGTTCTGCGCTTACCGCTTACAATCGAGTTAATCCTGACTCTGAAAAAATTCCATGCAAATCTTTTTGTCCCCAGAGGTAGAAGCCCTGCTACAACGCCAACTAAAGAGCGGTAAATATCATAATGCCGTTGACGAGTTTACCGCCGCAGGCATCGCGCTACGATGTCTCAGACGAAGTATGATCGTAAAATTATCGAAATGGGGACAAAATATACCAAACTCAGGTATGGAAGCGCAGCCACGGGAAATTAAAAACTATATAACAGAACAAGGAAAAGAACCTTTTGCTAACTGGCTTGATTCTTTACGAGATCATAGGGCAATAGATAAAATGGAGAAAAGACTTACAAGAGTACAGTCCGGGAATTTAGGAGATTATAAATCAGTTGGAGAGGGTGTTTTTGCGCTAAGAATTCAATACTGGCCTGGTTATCGCGTATATTTTGGACAAGATGGAAACTTAATTATACTCCTTTTGTGTGATGGTATAAAAAACACTCAAGACGAAGATATTGAGAAAGCAAAGGAATATTGGAGAGATTATGAGCGAAGTCAAAACCCAAAGAAGTAGGCATTATCGAGAATATTTAATTGAATCTTTGAAAAACCCAGAACGTGCTGCTGGTTATATTAGCGTCATGTTGGAATTGGATGAAGAAGGATATGATGCAAATTTATTGCGATTGACACTAGAAGAAGTTGTAGAAGCAAGAAAACAATTAGGTGATTTTTCAGAGGTTGGACAACAGCATTTTGAAAAGTTGGATAAAATGCTTGTAGAAACTGGTGGTCAGGAAATTTTGGCTTTAATTGAGTTTTTAGATGCTCTAGGCTATAGGATTGGGATTGTAGAGAAAGAATCATAAACTTAAGTTTGTACCAATTTGCCTCTCGTCTCGCGGCTGATATTGTCATAGTAAGCAACAGCATCATCTAATTCCTGTTTGGCATCAGGATGAAAATCATACGCCATTACTTACTCCGAGAACGTAGCTCTCGCAATACCTGTTCGCCAGGAATTAAAGTAACTTCGCCTAATTCATCTGAGTAAATTATACTAATACGCCGACTCTGAAGAAAACATTATATATCCTAATTGGTAATGCTATAATTAGCGGTAAATAAATCTGTTTATTAATAGAAATATTAAAATGAGCAATTTACCCGTGAAGATGTTATTAAAAGAAATTGATAATTTAAGCAGAGAAGAAAAGATACAATTAATCCATTATTTGACTAGACAAATAGAAAAGCAGTACCCCAAAACAGAATCGAAAAATTTAGTTGAATTATTCCAAAATTCTCCTCTATTTGGTGTGGATATAGATTTGGAACGTCAAAGTAGCTTTTATTCTCTTTAATTTTAAGACTATTTTTGCTGTGCTACTTGCTGAACTTGTGCAATATCTAAGTCTAAAGCCTGTGCTACCTGTTCTTGGGTTAAACCCAGTGCTAACAGTTTCGGGATGGCTTCTAATTTTGCTTCTAAACGTCCTTCTTGTTTACCTTTTTGTTCCCCTTCTTCTCTAGCTTCTTGATAAACCCGCGTTTGCTTCAATTCACTTAAACCAAACATTGCTTCTATCTCCTCTCGACTCATTTGCGGAAATTTATAAACTAGAATTGTCTCTATTAATTCTAGTAATTGTTGTTGTGGCAGTTGTAAATTTACTGCTTGCTGAGTGCGGTTGATTAATTCCTTGGCGCTGTTAATGGCTGTGTCTTCATCTTCTATTACTAATTTTATCGTAGCAATGCCTATTGGTAAGGATGCAGCTGAACCTAATTAGGACTTACGCATTCACAGAAAAGTCAAAATAACAGGTATAGTTTTCAAGGCTTATAGCTAGATTTTTCAATGAAATTTTAGCGATCGCACCCAATCAAGGGTGATTGACAAAAGCCTGAAACAACGTATTTACGTTGATACACAAGATAGTTATTTTGTACAGTGCGTAAGTCCTACTAATTTATCTAGGTAAATTCTACTGATTCGCTAGCTGTGGAAGAATTCTATGAAATCTTCTTTTTCACCTATATCTATATCTCTTCTGGGATAAATTACCACTCCTCGCCAAGGATTTTTGCGTCTATTTTGGCGTAAGTATAAAGAAATTTCAGAGACTAAGCACCAGTAAATCTCTGTGTCTGGTTGAAACTGAACCTCGACAAAATAAATCGGCACTTGTTGATCTTGGATGGGCAGAAATACACCATCAATTCTCAAAGCTGTTTGCTTGACTTCAACTGACGCAAATTGGTAAATGTTGGCAGTTTCGGGAGCATTGCCAATCAGTTCAAAAAAGATGCTGGGGAGTTCTTGAAATAGGCGATAAAATATGCTGTCGGTTTTCACCTTCGGTTTTTGTGTCACTGTAGGACTTATATTATTTATGTCACAATTGAGGAAAACACTATATATCCTACAACCCGGCAAGCACTTATGTGTATTATTATTTGCCAGTATTTATCTAATTTCTACCGGGATATTCAGCTATTTCGTTTTAGCGACATAACTGGCAATGTGTTTATTTTAGCAGGTGATGAACTGCAAATCCTTGTATTTCGTGATGGAACTTGGAGATTTGTCAATGAAACCTAATTTTGCCCAAATGTCCACAAAAGAATTAAGAGCATATGTGCTTGCTCATCGGCAAGATATAGAAGCTTTGGAAATTCTATTTAGTCGGCGTACTCCTGACTCTCAAGCAATTATATATCCGTCAATGTTTACTGAAGACGGTCAACCAATAGAAGAAAATCATCACATAATTGAAGAAGCGATTAGACAGAGAATTGATGCAGGAAATAGCCACGAGGAAAATGAATCTTAAAGATAATTAAATTGACAAAAACGAACTATCTCATATCAGATTTTATTAGTCCGGTAATTTGGCTGACGCTGAAGATGCATGACTGCAACTATCAAAATGTGCTGCTCTCTGATGGCATAAATTATCCCATAGACATCTGGTGAAATTAACTGTGCGTAACCCAAAAACCTTGTAGAGACGCGAAATTTCGCGTCTCTACATTCATTTCCGCAGCAAATGGGATACTATTATCGCTATATCGTGCAGGTGTCTCTAAAATATAATTTTCTTCAGCACAGATTTGACGTAGTTCTACAAAAGCATCTGCGAGGGAAGAGGCTTTTTGTTTTTGATACCAAGCAAGGAAGTCTTGAAAAAGTTTAGGTTCTACAATCGCAGCAACTAATTTGTCCTGCTTGAAGATTAATTGAGGTTCCGATGCAATAGCATCAATTACCTCGGGCAGTTTTTGTTGTGCTTCGTCAAGTTTCCAGTTCATTTGTTTTCAGATTTAGTAGCAGGTCATTTTGATTTTAGTTTAGGTGACTTTTTCTGTGTCTAGCTAAATATTCAAAACTCCTAACTCAGCACTCACTACTTTAGCCGCCAAATTTTGATGGTATTGTCATCACTACCATCAGTGCGGCCAAGCGCGTCACCAGCACCACTGACAAGGGTCTTGCCATCTGGGCTGATGACAACGGAATTAACCTGCTCAGAATGACCTGTAAGAGTGCGGATTAGCTTTCCTGTTGTCAGATTCCAAAGTTTGATGCTGCTGTCATCACTACCACTGGCAAGGGTTTTGCCATCTGGGCTGATAGTGACGGAACGAACATAATTAACTTTAGGCATGTCACCGGGAAATGGAATAAAAACTTGATTAACTTCAGGTATCTCAACCGGAAATCTAATTATAGCTAGGCTGAAGGCGATGGAATCAACCGATTTAGAATGTCCAGTGAGGGTACGGATTAGCTTTCCTGTTTGCACATTCCACAGTTTGATTGTTTCACCACTACCTTCGGCAAGGGTTTTACTATCTGGACTGATGATAATATTGCTGGAAGACCCTTCAAGGGTGTGGATTAGCTTTTCTGTTGCCAGATTCCACAATTTGGTGGTTCCGTCAAGACTCTCGCTGGCAAGGGTTTTGCCATCCGGGCTGATGGCGATGGAACGAACCCGCGAAGAATGCCCAGTGAGGGTGCCGATTTGCTCTCCCGTTGCGAGATTCCATAATTTGATGGTGTTGTCAGCACTACCACTGACAAGGGTTTTGCCATCTGGGCTGATGGCAACAGACCTAACCGAGTCAGAATGACTTGTAAGAGTGCGGATTTGCTTTCCTGTTGTCAGATTCCAAAGTTTGATAGTGGTGTCAGCACTACCACTGGCAAGGGTTTTGCTATCTGGGCTAATGGCGACAGAATTAACCGAGCCAGAATGCCCTGTGAGGGTGCGGATTTGTTCTCCTGTTGAGAGATTCCACAGTTTGATGGTATCGTCATTACTACCACTGGCAAGGGTTTTGCCATCTGGGCTAATGGCGAGAGAATGAACCGGGCTAGAATGCCCTGTTAGAGTTCTTTTTAACCCTGTCACCAGTTCAATTTTTATATCCCTGAGTCACCCTGATTTCTACTTTTCCTCTGCCTATAGTGACAAAAGAGGGTTAAGAAAACATCGCTATCTTTGCTAGCAATTACAGATATGGGATTAGTTGGAAATAAGCCATAGCGAACATAACCAATCAACTGGGTTAATACTAATCCCCCTAGAATAATAGCCACACCTGCGAGTGATCTTTGTGGCCATGCTTTTGCTTTTACTGGTGACTTTGCCGAACGTGGTAAGGGATTTAAACGATTTAAATCTTGTAAAACTTCCTCGGCTGACAGATAACGCTTTTGGTATTCTTCTTGCAACAATCTATCCAGTATTCGCCGCAAATCCTGACTCAGGCTTTGCTGTAAATGTTGTCGCCAATTAGCAACCCAGCCGTAATTATGTTGTTGCCAAAGTTCCCAAGGGTGAATTCCACTCAACAGATGAAAGCAAGTTGTACCAACACTATATAAATCACTCGCTCGGAAAGCTTCACCTCTCTGCATTTGTTCTACTGGTGCATAACCCAAAGAACCAATCAGTGTTCCTGAACGAGGCATTGCTGTCATGGTCAGTTGCTTGGATGCACCAAAGTCAATTAGTACCAACTTGCCATCGCTATGACGAATGATATTTTCTGGTTTGATATCGCGGTGAATGACTTGCTGTTGATGAACTGTCTTGAGAATTTCTAATAAATCGAGTAATAATTCTTTGATTTTTTGCTGGTTGAAAATTCCCTGCTGTTGTAATTCAACTAATAAATTCTGCCCCTCAATAAACTCCTGCACCAAATACAGGCGATTATCTTCGTTAAAATAGGCTAACAGTGTGGGGATTTGGGGATGTCTGCCTAACTGTTGCAGTCGCTTGGCTTCTTGTTCAAATAGTTCGGTGGCTTTATTTAATGCGCCTGTTCCCTGTACTTGCGGTGCAAATTGCTTGATGACACAATGCTCATTGAGTTTGTCGATATCTTCTGCCAAATAAGTTTTACCAAATCCCCCACCACCTAATGATTTAATTGGGCGATAACGGTTTCTCAACACCACCAATCCGACGCCGCAGTTTGTGCAAAACATTGTGCTATCAGGATTGGGCGGATTGTGGCAAGTTGAATTCAGGCAGCAGATCATAAACTGTGCTTCTGTGGGGAAATGTATTTATTATCGCTTAATCACATCCCACTCTTGGTAGAAACCGCAAAATAAAAGACTATTTATTTTGTTCCGGGGCAAAAGCTTTACTAGTTATGAAAAAATGTAATTCACGTTTAATGTGAATTAAGTTGGGAAAAATTGGTCTTGCTGATGTCATAAATCTTTGCCCTCACCCTAAATCCCTCTCCCAGTTTGGGAGAGGGACTTTGAAATTGCTCCTCTTCTCCCACACTTGGGAGAAGAGGTTGGGAGATGAGGGCTATTGTTGCATTCATCAACGGTATTCCTAATTCACATCAGACGTAATTCAGCTATTTTTGAAATATAGCAAAAATATCTACTAAAACCACTGGTTTATCTGTTAACTATGGGATGGCTGATACAACCTATTGCTGCTCATTCCTAAACTTTAACTAGTTCCGTGGGTTTAAGTCCCCCGGTTCTATAATCGGCAAGTTTTGTATTGCTCAGATCTTGCACCTTTCAAACTGTCAGTCGCAAAACTTACCTAATTGTTCGGCTTCGCTCTCTACCGCCAGGGATTGTAAATCCCTGTCTTATAGCAAAAGTCCATTAGAAATGGACTAAATGCAGAGACAAATAGATATGTAATTTTTATAACTTTATTGCGGCAGACTCATTATTTACACTGGCAGGTGCAACATGTGAGGTTGGGGTCAAATCCCCATTACAAAACTTAATTACGTTAGCGCAGCGGTAGCGAGTCCGCGATAGCGTTAGCGTTAGCGAAGCGGTAGCGAGTCCTCGAGCGTCAGCAGTAGCGTTAGCGAGTCATCGAGCGTCGGTACGAGCGTCAGCGTAAAGCCTACGGC
>NZ_JCACKM010000134.1:0-19379 GCF_059505385.1 Desmonostoc vinosum | reverse complement strand
CAGTCCCCAGTCCCCAGTCCCCAGTCCCCAGTCCCCAGTCCCCAGTCCCCATTCCCCAGTCCCCAGTCCCCAGTCCCCAGTCCCCAGTCCCCAGTCCCCAGTCCCCAGTCCCTTTTACAGATAAATTCAGGTATTGCTGAATAATAGGTTGTTAAAGTCTGCCAACAGTTACTAGAGTTAAGAAAGCGTCAAATTTAATAATAGGAAGACTAAAGAACGCTGTGCAGATAACATTCTTAGGGACGAGTTCCGGTGTACCCACGCGATCGCGCAATGTTTCAAGCATCGCCCTGAGATTACCACAAAGGGCGGAACTGTGGCTATTCGATTGTGGTGAAGGTACTCAGCATCAAATTTTGCGGAGTGAACTGAAAATCAGTCAGCTCTGTCGAATTTTTGTTACCCATATGCACGGCGACCACATCTTTGGTTTAACGGGACTATTAGCCAGTTGCGGCTTAGCTGGCAATGTACAACGAGTTGATATCTATGGCCCAACTGGGTTAAATGAATATATCCAAGCAGCTTCACGTTACTCTCACACACATTTTTCTTACCCCATCAAAGTTCATACTGTCCGTCCAGGGGTAATTTATGAAGACGATGAGTTTACGATTAGCTGCGGACTTTTACATCACCGGATCACAGCTTTTGGCTACCGCATCGCCGAAAAAGACCGTTCAGGACGCTTTGATGTAGAAAAAGCCAAAGTTTTACAAATTCCTCCTGGTCGCGTTTACGGTCAACTCAAGCGTGGTGAAACGGTAACGCTAAGTGATGGGCGAGTGATTAATGGCACTGACTTGTGTGGCCCTACAGAAATTGGTCGGAAGATTGCGTATTGTACAGACACTATTTATTGTGAAGGCGCAGTCGAATTGGCAAAAGATGCCGATGTGTTAATTCACGAAGCAACTTTTGCTCATCAAGATGCAGAGATGGCATTTCAGCGATTGCATTCTACAAGTACGATGGCAGCACAAACCGCTTTAGCAGCTGGGGCACATCGCTTGATTATGACTCATTTTAGCCCCCGCTATGCTCCTGGGAATGCTTTAGAGTTGAAGGATCTACTTCAAGAAGCCCGTGCTATTTTCCCCAATACAGACATGGCTTATGATTTCATGGTTTACGAAGTACCCAGGCGGCGAGAGGTTGAGCTAACTAAAGTAGGTGTTTAAAGGTATGTTGGTTTGCTGGCGGAATGGGGAACTTACACTGAACCAATTGAAGGAGTCGGCATTGCCGAATTCAGGTATAAAAATAATTTTGCTTGATTGACAAAACCTTCAGTATATTTCATCTTAGTGAGGAAAAAGCGATCGCTATAGGAGTATTAGCTGTCACTATTTCGTCTAATTTCTCGTTCAATAATTTCTTTGATCAACTCAGGGATTTCTTTGTTCAAACTAGCTGCTCGCTGTTTTAATCTTTCGTAAATCTCAACATTCTCTCTTTGCCAGATAAGATCTATTCTTCTGACTTGTCGCATCGCAATATGTGTGTAGCTTTCTGGATATGCCCAATAACACGACAAGCAAATAGACTTGTCCTTGATGCTGCCCCAATTTTCACAATGTTCGCATGACTAAGATTTAGCCCGATTAGCAGAACCACAAAGTAACATGAAGTTATCAGGCTCTAACTCTGGTTCCCCATCAACTTCAAAGGGAACACGATGATCAATCTGTAATTCTCGCTCATCAACCTCTTCTAAGTAAATAAAGCATTTACAACCATATCTTCTAATTAACTCATTTTTTATCTGCTTCGATAATCCTGTTCTACCGGATAACCTAGAAAACTTTACATTTGCAAGATTTCCAAATTTGTAAGCTGCTATTTTTCTCCCATCACTGCCCTTTACGCGAAAAGTTTCCAAAGGTATTCCGTGTTCTCTAACATCTCGTGCTGCTCTAGGAGGATGATTGTATCCGTATCTTTCCTTTAGTTCTTCTGTAGTTATGAAACCATATTGCAGAATATGGCTAATCACAGCTTTCGGTCTTTTAGCGGTCACTGATTGACAAAGCTTGATAAAATCATCGGGTAGATTTTGATAACTATCCATATCATTCCCAAAGAGCAAGCTGTTTGGGTACTCTGCAAATATAGCTTTCTATCTTAAAAACAGGTTCTTTAAGTAAACTGGGCGACAAATATAAAGATTCTACAGTCACTTCTTCTCTTCCCAATAATGTTGCTTGAGACGATCGTCCAACTTCAATTTCAATTCTCTTAAGTCCTAATTCTTCAGGTAGGTTATTGCCAAATATTTTATTGCCTCGTTTGCCATCATAACTAACTGCAAATCCTATTGCTTTTCGATTCAATTCTTCGAGAGCTAGAACAAAATCATTAACATTGATCCCAGAAACATACCTCGAATCCCTATCTCCAGATACACCTTGATAGGGTGGATCGATGTAAACAAAGTCATCACCTTGGACTTCAGCTAAAACATCTCTATAGTCTAAGCATGTAAATTTACACTTTCCCTTTAAAAGCTTGGAAACTCCGTCTATATTTTTCCTCATCTTTTCAGGTTGAGTTCCCTTTCGTCTTTTATCAGCACTTTGATTGAAGAGTCCATTAGAGTTATATCGAACCGCACCTTTTACACATCGAGCTAGTAAATATAAAAACAGTTTTGGCTCATTTGTTCTATTAAACTCTTCTCTAACTAGTAAATAGTGAGATATTGAATCCTCATGCTGGTCATTCCATATTTCTGCATATTGATCCGCTATATCACTTGGTTTTTCTATAATTAACTCCAGCAGTTTAACTAGTGGTTGATTCAAATCATTGAGCCAAAATTCTTGAGTAAGACCTTTAAAAGAGGCAGCAATACTAATTGCTGCGGTTCCAGCAAATGGTTCTACCAACCGCCCTACTTTATTAGGCAGAAACCCAAGAATGTTTGCAGCAAGGTTTCTCTTACTACCTTGATACTGAATTGGATGTGGAAGACTAGCCATCTTGAAGAGAGCATATATCTAGATAAGTCTACCACAAGACTTAGACTAAGTAATAAACGTAGATAAAACGATTATATATTACTAAGTACGCAGTTCTCAATGCGAACTTTTTGGTTGCTTTGTTCTATATCCCTATAGATAAATGCAACATTGTTACAATAATTGAGAAAATAATCATTAATAAAAATAATCATGATTAAATAGCTGTGAAATCCGATAAAGCTCAATTAATCTTACATCCCGTCCGGATGCGAATTATCCAGACACTTGCAGGCGATACACAGTTAACTGCTCAGCAGATGGCAGAAACTCTACAAGATGTTCCCCAAGCAACGCTATATCGACATCTCAATAAACTGGCACAGGCTGATATCGTTAAAGTCGTAGCAGAACATCCCATTAGAGGAACCGTGGAGAAGGTATATGCTCTGCTGGAGCAAACAGTTAACTTGGAAGCCGAAGATATAGCTATAGCTAATCGAGAAGAACACATGCGATACTTTACCACCTTTGTCGCTTCCCAGCTAAATGACTTTGCTCGCTATCTACAACGAGACAAAATTGACTTGTCAGCAGATGGAGTATTTTATACTCAAGTAGCGTTGTATCTGAGTGATGCAGAGTTTCAAGAACTGATGTCAGATATGATGGCGGTAATTTCTGCAAAGAAGGCAAACGAACCAACAAGCGATCGCCACCGTCGTTTAATCTCTACAATTACTATACCCACTGTTGAAATACCGCTCAATCCGCAGCAAAAATAATTACAGCCAATCCCTTACCTTTTAAGAAACATGGGTTTAGGGGTGTAAGAGTGTTTAGCATCTTTGATAGGAGAAGTCGAATATAGGGGTGTAGGAGAAGAAAAAGAGTTTATTTCATTCATAACGGGTGATGCGCCGCCCATTAGATGCTTTCAAGCAACGCCTAGAAACGTTGCTAGCGTTATTTATATCACACAACCAAGCATCAAGAACTAGCTTCCTATATCCGACGCCTGATATCCTTGACTCAATTTTTAAGAGAAATTTTGAATTGAAAAGCACTAACCTTAATTTAAAATCTAGAAGTACCCAGGCTAAATCTCAAGTTTTGGTCAGAGAATTTTCTACGTTCAGCAAATATGCAGCAGATCAGATTTACCAAATGTTCAATTTCTTAACTGTAGATTATCGGTAAACTTGGTGTATCAAAAATATTCAATTATTATGCTGAAAACATTTTTTCCATCTATTTTCTGGATGCCGATATATCGAAAAGGACATGAAAGACAAGGGTAGCATAGATCTTAGATATTTATTCCAGAAATAAATACCATTAATGATGAAATTTTTGTCAAGTTTTTGAGATTAAATAAATATTTTTTGAAAATTTACTATTCAAATGCTGATTAGGAATCTTTATGTATGAATCGATCAATATCAAAGAGCGAATTGGCATTAAATCTGATGTCACTTCAGTCTATCATTCTTGGAGGAAGAACAGGTGAATCTTTATCTAGGAATAACTGAGTATGTAATTGTATTCATAGATGCAAACAAGGTCATCTCAACAAAAGATTTCTTGCAACCTTCCCAACATAATGTATCAAAATTTAGAGGACTTTGATCATGGCTAACACTGGTCTTAATCAAGGGCAACTGGTTACAACCTCTGCACACAACACAGTTGATATTAAGCAACTATCTACTATTTTGCATCGTCGGCGCTTTGTGATCTTGGGCGTTTCCTGTGTAGCCATGTCAGTCGCCAGCTTTTTGGCTGTGATGGCTAAACCGACTTATCAAAGTTCTATGCAGATATTAGTAAGTTCCAATTTCTATGAAGAGGCAACGCCAAATAATATCTCTAAACAAGCCAACGGTGAGATTAGTAAACCCAATATTCCGAGTGTTGACTACACTGCTCAGCAAAAAATTATGCTGAGTTCTAGATTAATCCAAAAAGCTGTAGATTCGCTGCGTAAAAATTATCGAGAGATTACCTTAGAAGATATCAAAGGGCAAAAGGAAAAAAGCGAAAAATCACCTTTAGCAATAACGCCGATAGAAGAAGAACAAGGAATTGATCAGGCATCAAATCAAGTATTTGAAGTTACTTTCACTGGTAACGATCCAGTGAAAACACAACAAATACTGCAAGCTCTACAGCAAGTTTATCAAGATTATAATGTAGAGCAAAAAAAAGAGCGTTTAAATAAAGGAATGACTTTTGTTAACGCCCGGATTCCAGAAACTAGAAAAGAGGTAATAGCAGCTGAAAAAGATTTAGAAGAGTTTCGCAAAAAAAATAATTTAATTGATCCAGAAGCCCAAAGCAAAATTTTGCTAGAGTCTCTAGCCAATGTTCAAAAACAGCTACAAACTAACCGTGCTGAGCTACAAGATGTTCGCGCCCGCTCTAATAATTTAGAGCAAAAAATAGCGTCTGCATCACAAACTGAATCAGTTTCCTCACGTCTAAGTCAATCAAGCCGTTACCAAACACTATTGAGTGAGATTCAACAAACTGAATCAGCTCTAGCTAAAGAGCGCCTGCGATATAGAGAAGACTATCCAACAGTAGAAAAACTCAAGCAGCAACGCCAAACTCAACTAGCATTATTACAGCAAGAAGTAGAGCGATCGCTAAACGACAAAACTACTAAACAAGGTCAAACAGTAGTAGTTGATCCACAACTAGTTAATGAGTTGATTCTGACGCAAACAAAATCTCTGGGACTAGTTGCCAATGAAAAAAGCTTAGCAGAATCAGAGCAACGGCTGCGCTCTGAGCTAGACAAATATCCTAGCCTGATTGCAGAATATAACCGTTTGTTGCCAAAGGTGGAAACTAATCGTAAAACCCTTGACCAACTGCTGCAAATACAACAGTCATTGGGAATGAAAATTGCTCAAGGAGGCTTTGATTGGGAAGTACTAGAAGCACCGAGCTTAGGAACTCTTACAGGAGACAACAGATTATTATTTTTACTGGGAGGAACCCTAGCCGGGCCAATCTTAGGAATTGCAGCAGCCTTACTAGGAGAAATGCTCAGCGATGCGATCTATTCTGCTAGAGACTTACGCAGACTAACAAACGTTCGTGTATTAGGATCAGTACCAAAGCTAGCGCCGCGTGTCGCCAAAAAGCGCCTGCCAAGTCTACCTGCAAGGAGAAAACAAACATCAACTTCCTCAATAGTAGATGTCAGCATTAAATTGCCTGTCCACGAAACATTGGACATGATTTACCAAAACATTCAAATATTGAGATATCCCTTCCCCTTCAAATCTTTGATATTGACTTCTGCACTACCAAGGGAGGGAAAGACAACTTTGACGCTAGGGTTAGGAGCTAGTGCAGCGCGGATGCATGGACGGATATTAGTGATTGATGCGAACCTGCGGCATCCGACTCTACATCAAACTTTAGAACTCTCTAATGACTGGGGACTTTCTCTGTTATTGCTGGATGAGACAATTACCCACATTCAAAATTACATCCAGCCGATTCACCCTTCAATTGATGTTTTGACTGCCGGGCCGATGCCTGAAGACACAGTGAAACTTCTGAGTTCTCATCGGATGAAAGAACTAATTGAAATATTTGAAGAAACTTATGATCTAGTGCTGATAGATGCTCCACCAATTTTAGGTACAGTCGATGCCATAATCCTGGCATCCTTCTGCAATGGTGTTGTCATGGTAGAGCGTATGGGACAAGTAACTAAACATGAACTCACCCAAGCTACAGAAATTCTGAGTAAGTTGAATCTAATTGGAATTATTGCTAATGAGGTGAAATATTCGCCAAAAATGTACACATCATAGAGCAGGGGTAATTCGTAATTCGTAATTCGTAATGACGCTCGTACCGACGCTCGATGACTCGCTCTAAGCGAAGCTATGCCGCAGGCTTTACGCTACGCTATCGCTGCGAAGCGCGTAATTCGTAATTATTTATTTCTGAGTGGTTAGGATATAGTCAGATCCCCGATTTTTTGAAAAAGTCGGGGATCTAGCAACGTCAAAATTAATGAAATAGACCACTACTTAAGATTTACTTTAGACCTCTTGCAAAAGTCGGATACTCGCCAGAAAATTTATTTTCTGGCTGATAACTCAATTCGGTTTCAACCGACTAATAACAGTATTTTTAGTCCATTTCAACGGACTTTTGCTATTAGGCAGAGACTTGAGTCTCTGACGGTTAAAGTATTTTTGCAAGAAGTCTTTTGTAAATGGTCTTTTACTTATAATTCTTCGCACTGCTAATTGGCTTTTGAGATGCTGAGATCTTCTTTTTGCCTTGAGGAGAACTAGCCGATAAACTGCGGAAATATAGTCCGCCAACGGTGAATAAAAACACTACATAGCCCACTGCTTGCACGATATAAAGATGTTCTCTGTAGCCAAACAGAGATTTGAAAATAATACCAGGAAACTTTTCGTCAGGCAAAATTTGAGAAGTATTCCAAACCATCGGCCCTAAAATACAGGAATGAACTCTGGTAAAGCGTTCGTAATAGAAACAAAGGCTTTGTGAGGCACGACTGCTAAGAGCAACACTAGCAATAGCTTCATCAAAACGTTGTAGGGCTGTCACTACTAAACCAGCAACAATTAACACTAATAAAATACCCATTGCTTGAAAAAACAAGCGGATATTAATTTTGACACCCCATTTAAACAAGAGTACGCCGATGATTACAGCCACTGTTAGTCCAGCAAAAGCACCAAAAGTTGGTATTAATCCCTGTTGAAAACTACCAGCTATAAATAAAACGGTTTCAAAACCTTCACGCACAACAGCAATAAAAACTAAACTAAAAATACCCCATCCTGCATAAGCTTTTTGTGATAAAGCACTAGTAACAGCTCCTTCAACTTGCGCTTTCATAAATTTGGCTTGAGTTGTCATCCAAATTAACATCCAGCTGAGCATGGCGATCGCCAACACACTAAATGCACCTTCTAATGCTGGTTCAATCACTCCTATGTATTGTGGATAAGCTTTTCCTAATGCTTGAGTCACCCAGCCAAACAACACGCCAATAATCGCGCTGGCAATAATGCCAACAACAACACCTGCATATACCCAAGAATTGAGTCGAGATTGTTTAGCTTTTTTTAGCAAAGCTAGTACAATGCCAACAACAAGGGCAGCC
The DNA here is from genome assembly GCF_059505385.1 of Desmonostoc vinosum. Classification (NCBI taxonomy): domain Bacteria; kingdom Bacillati; phylum Cyanobacteriota; class Cyanophyceae; order Nostocales; family Nostocaceae; genus Desmonostoc; species Desmonostoc vinosum. Next base: position 11,249 of record NZ_JCACKM010000134.1, on the reverse strand, counting down.
TCCACTCCTTCTCGGAGTGTAATCACAAAAGTAGGTATAGCGGTACTAAAATCCATTGTTTGTCCTTTTTCATTTGTCCTTTGTCATGAGTCATTAGTCAGTTATTGCTGACTAATGACTCATGACTAATAACTATTAACTAAAATCTCGTAACATTTTTTTCAGTTCGAGATTGTGCATCTCTTCTTGTCCAATCATGCTGCGGGCAAATTCCTCTAGATAAATGCTGGCATTAGTAACTGTTTCTAGAAGACTTTTATACAGCTCTAATGCTTTTTTCTCATGAGATAAACTTTCTGCCAAGATATCCTTGACTGAATGTTTATAGGTTTCTTCCATGGGAGCAACTTTTAAAGAGGGATGCCCTTCTAAGCCTGTGAGAATTTCTCCGACTTGTTGGGCATGAAGTAGAGATTCACTCGCTTGCGCCTTGAAAAAAGCCACAATGGGAATACGATTAGGGCCAGTCACCATTAGGGAATAATGTGTGTAACGTACTACCCCTGCTAATTCAAATTCCATAATGGCGTTTAGCAGGTCAATAGTTTTGTTTTGATCAAGCTCTTGCATCAGTTATTAACTCAAGTTACAAATGGAGCGCGATGAGTAATTTAGTTAGAAGTTACACTTTGTCTAAGTATTAAAAACCTACACTATCCTCACTGATAACTTCTAACTAATTCTTTAATTCTCACTCATTTTAAACTCCTAACTCTATAAGTTTAGGATTTTATTGTTTTGCTTGAGTATTGGTTTTTGCGATAACTTTTTGAGAGTTTTCCTCAATGGTTTTCACTAGCTTGGTAACTTCTTCAGGAGTCTTAACTAGCTTAGCTGGGGGAATGGCTGCGGGCCAAACTTTGATTAGTTCAGCCATACTAGTCTCGATCGCTTTATGTGCTTCGGGATTATCTTTGCTGACTTGGCTAGAAACACCCTTGTATAAATCATTGGCGTAGATCACAAAGCCGCGAGAGTCTTGATATTCAATTGCTGCGGCTACTTTACCGTCTGCGATCGCTGCACCATATTCTGAGTTGGCTGCATCTAGTAACCCATTAATAACCTGTAGCACAAATCCCGGCTTGGAGCGTTGATCTTCTGGCAAGGCGGCGATCGCACCATCTACAGCTTGCACTGAAGCGGTAAAATCAGTTTTCACTTTGGCATCTTTGGGATTGGATTTCACCAAATCTTGTAAACTCACTAAACTTGTCTTAAATTCTTTTACTTTGCGTTCGGTAAGTTGCTCTTCGACATCAACATAAATCTCCTCAACTGGATGCCCAATATGAGGTTCAGCTTGTTTTGGCTGATTTTGATCTAGTAGTTCTTGTGCTACAAAAAGATGTCCTTTCATTAACCCCAATTTGGTCATGTAGTCAACATCTTTAGCTTCACCAGTGAGGACTATTTCTTCAATAGTCACCTGATCTTTAATTTGGTCAAACTGTTCTTGAGTAATTACTTTTTTGGCAACTAAATCTTCCGGTTTGGCATAGGGACGACTCGCTTGAATTTTGTTTGATAAAGCCGGGATACCTAACTTGGCTTCAAACTTATCCAACTCTGACAAGATAGCTGTATTGATGTTAATCTTCTTACCACCATGACCGCTGTGATTGTTTTGACTAACCGCCTCTGTAGCTTGAGGTGTAGAGTTAACTGCTGGTGCAGCTGGATTTTCTGCGGTTGGTGTACTGTTACAGGCACTCAGCGTTACTATTGCCGCAGTTGCAACAGTTAAACAAATATAGCGAAATTTTATCATCTTCACTCCTACGAGGTACTTAAATGGTAGTAATTGAAACATTTCAAATTACTTGCAGTAGTTAAGTTTTACTTAATGTCGTAGATTTTACTTTTGCATATAATGACACTTTTTATCAACTAATTTCTTAACTATTAACCAGAATTTAATAATTTTTTTCTATAGGCTGTCATTGGTCATGGGTCATTTGTCCTTCGTAATCACAATTTCCGATTACATGAGGTACCTTAGACCAATTCGTAATTCGTAATTCGTAGTTCGTAATTCGTAATTCGTAATTCGTAATGACGCGACGCTCCTGTGTCGCTATCGCTGACGCTCGTACCGACGCTTGATAACTCGCTCTAAGCGAAGCTATGCCGCAGGCTTTACGCTACGCTATCGCTAACGCTAACGTAGTTCGTAATTAAGAAACTCTTATTTAGTATGGGTTTCGGAGTTTGAATATGTAGCCTAATTTTAGAGAATTGGTATTAGACCTCTTGCATAAATCTTTTTTTACCTGGCTACGCCCCGCTTCGCTATATTTTGTGGCTGCCACGAAAGATATATCAGTTTGCTTAACACTGGAGAGTTTGCACACAGCTACCTGAACTATTGCTTGTAATTGAAAACAGCTACAGATAGAGATACAAAATTGTTAGCTTTTCCTGAAAAATTTGAAGGTTCTTCAATATCTGTTATGCCAAACTATTAATTACAACCCAAAGTTTGGTGGGGTGCGTTAGAACTGACACTACTACAGATTGAATATTTTTGTCTGGCGTTTGAGGAATGTAGACGCCCGGAGGGCGGCTTACCGCAGGGTAAACCAACATGGATCTCGGTGTTGGGTTTCGCTTTGCTTAACTCAACCTACAGCTATTACACCATTTGAGCCTTGACACGCCACTACTCTCGATTAAGTTCACAGACACAGTTGCCTGATTCTTGCCTGGAGACAGTTCTATGACGAGTACCACTCAAAAACTCACCTTTGAAGAGTACCTTACCTACAATGATGGCACAGACACCCGCTATGAACTGGTCGATGGAGAAATGATAGCCATGAGTTTAGGAACTGGCCAACATGGGGCAATCATCCGCTTTGTTGCACGGCAGTTTGAGAATGCACTGGCACAATCCCAGCAACCTTGGGTAGCACTTCCCGCACTCGTCGGTGTCCGCTCTCCGCGTGGGCGAAATTGGGATACCTGCCGCATTCCGGATGTCACCGTTCTCACGGTTACTCAATGGGAAGCTATGAGCGATCGCGAAGCCGTAATTAATCTCAATGAACCGCCTCCGATTCTAGTTGTTGAAGTTGTTAGTCGCTCCACCAAAGCTGAGGACTACCGCTCAAAGCGGGCTGAGTATGGGCTGCTAGAAATCCCGGAATATTGGATCGTTGACCCCCTAGAAGGAAAAATCACCCTCTGCATCCTGGAGCATCAGTTTTACGACTCCACTGAATTTCGAGCAAATGAAGCGCTCCAATCTCCCACCTTTCCAAATCTCAATCTCACAGCCGCTCAAATTCTGGCAGGTAAACTCTAAAGCGTGAAAGCTTACTGAGGGATAACCGCTCCCATGCTCCCATTGAAGTGAGAAATAAATGTCTAGACTTGTCTAGGGTGTTTATAGAGCAGTTCATCTACCTGAAGGTTGTAGACAGTTTAAAATTTACCTGCTAAATCGTAGTTAAGAGATTTATTTGTAAAAGCCTGAGACTTAGTGAGTAAAAGTTCTGCGATCGCCCCTGCAATCGGTAAGCCCGGACAGCGTTCTAGCCAGAAAAACTCACCCACTGGGTTGACCTCAAGGAATATATAGCGATCATCTGGTGTCACAATAATATCTATGGCCCCGTAGTTCAAACCAAAGTGAGCCATGAGTTTAAGTAGTTTTTCTTCGACATCTTGGGGTAATTGGTAGGGTTTCCAAGCGTCGAGTAAAGCAATTCCTTGGCGTCGCCAGTCGTGATGCGCCTTTTGCAAAGCTTGCGAATCAACCGCCGCCGTGAAAATACGTTTGCCGACAATTGTTGTACGTAACTCTAATGCTTTGGGAACTTTCTCTTGAAAAGTCATCGGACAGTAACGCAAGCCATCGAGGTTGTTAAGATCTTCGGGTGTAACTGGGTTTGTGAAGACTACTTGTTCTTGTCCTTGCTTGTCATAGATAGCAAAGGAAGAAAGCATTTTTGTGACTATGCCATGTTCACATTCTTGGGCAAACTGCTTAACGGCAACGGGATTATTAGTGGTCAAAGTTAGGGGTGTATCTAAACCTATTTCCCGTGCTACTTGGAGTTGCAGTTGCTTATTCTCTGCTAAGCGGATGCTGGGTAAAGAATCGAGATGAAATCCCCGGATGCTGGTAATCATTCCTTGAATGGTAACGCGAGACTCTTGCATGGAAGCTTGTCGCATTTGCTTATCCATCGTTTGGGGAATTTTTGCCCCGATCGCAATCCGACGATACCAAACTGAGGATACCTCATTCAAATCTAACTTTTGCTCACCATCAACCAAAATCAATCGCTCAGAATTTTTACCATAGTAGACATCTAACTGCACTTCGGTGGGAAATCGATCTGTATCAAAACGAAATGCTTTTCCGCCTTGTTCGGCAATTGCTTGAGCAACTAAAGCAATGCTTTCGTTATCTTCACTATGAGTAATAATTAAAACTGTCATGAGATATCCCTGAAAATAGTGTATGGTTTAGTACTTATACCAATTCTCTAAAATTCGGCAACAAATTCAAACTCGGAAACTCAGATAAAATCTGATTTTCTTAATTACGAATTACGAGTTAGTTAAAAGAGCATCTGCGATCGCTTCTGAGATGGGATAATTTAAATCTCTCTCCAGCATTCCCCACTCGCCTGTAGGGTTAATTTCCAAAAACACGTATTCCCCTGATGGTGTTTGGATAAAGTCAAATGCACCAAAGGTTAAGCCAACTTTGGTCATGAAAATATGCAAATGCTGGGCTAAATCTTCGGGTAATTCATGGGTTTGCCAGACACAATCTTCTTGGTTAGCGCGTCGCCAATCTTGGGTAGTTCCTGCATAACGAGACGCATCTAATGCTCCCACAAATAGTTTGCCATTGACAAAAATTACCCGTAATTCCCGCTGTTTAGGAATCTGTTCTTGAAAAACCATCGGACAATAGCGTAAAGTTTGAGCATTTAGTAAGTCTTCTTCCTTAACAGAACTGGTATATAAGAAGAAAGAAGAACCTTCCATACCAGAGGAAAGAGGAGCTAATAGCTTGGCGATCATTTTTCCATTCACATCATGAAAAAACTCGCGTGCTGCTTCTGGGTTATTGGTAACGAGAGTCCGGGGAATTACTAGCCCAACTTCACGTGCTACTCGTAATTGATGTAGCTTATTCTCGGTGGCGTTGATGTGCTGTAAATCATCCACCCAACGAGCTGTTTTGAGACTATCCCAGAAACCATCCAGAGTTGTCATGGATTCGCGGATGCAGGCTTGTTGGTATTGTGGAGCCAAATCTTTACCTAGTTGTGGTTGCCAAATGCGACGCATCCAAACTGATTGGACTTGTTCTGTACTGATAGAGCGATCGCCATATTGCAGTGTATGATGACTGCCAGAGTTGTCAAGATGGGCTTGTAGTTGGACTGCGATCGGAAATTGATCGGTGTCGAGGCGAAACGGTTGTACACCCCGTTTCAATAGAGCATCTATTACTCTGTCTATTGTAAAGTAATCACCACTGTGGGTGAGCAATAAAACTACATCACGAGGAAGAGACATAATTCGTAATTCGTAATTCGTAATTCGTAATTAAAACATGGTGCAAAAGCTTGATAAAAGTAGTTTACAATCCGTGATCCTGCGTTTTTTAACAATACATATTTTCCTAATTTGATATTACTTTGAATTCAAAGCAAAGCGATGTGGCTATTTATTTTAGTCAAGCCTCGACTTTGCTCAGGCTTCGACTTGAGTAGAAGACTCATTATTGTCTTTATCATTAACTTTAGGAGCTAAAAGGTATTTTTTGGCGAGAACTGGATCAGAGAGATTATATGTTATTCCTACAGCACTATCCTCAGTTTGAGAGGAGTGCTTTCGGATCAAAAATTTAGCCCTGCCTGCAATTGCTGCCAACTCATCTGGAAACAGGTCGTCAGATGAATTCAAATCTCGCACATTAATCCTAGACATAGATTTTCTCCTTTGGCTAATTTGATGTTAGTTTGTATTATCAACTAAGCCAATTAAACACCCATCCTACTTGAGTTTGTAGCCAATTTGGCGTTTATTTGGATGGGTGCAAAGAAGAAAGCGAGGATAATAATCAGTGATGATTGGCTGTTATTTGAGCTTTACTCAATCTTATAAACGTGATCGTCACCATCTGATGGATATTTTTGAGTAACGAACTCATCACTATCAGATGGATATTTTTTAGTAACACCACCGTCTTCATTATCAGATGGGTATTTCAGAGTTGTAACTTTACAACCGCCTACAACTGAATTGACTTCCTCTTGAGACATGTCTTCACAAGATTGTCCCTCTAGAAAGCGGGCAAAGAAAGGTACTGCTTGTGAATCTAAATTTCCTACTTTGATATTAGACATAGATTTGTTCTTTGGTTAGGTGAACACAAAATGGTAGCGTTGCTGAATCAAGATATGAATTGTGTTGTTAACAATTCACCGCAAAATTCAACAACACAAAATTAGAAATCTTGCAAAAGGTACTTTTGTACTTTGATCAGCGAAGATTAAACTTGAAAGATAATAGATAAATTATTTTTATTAACTTTCTTTTCTTCAGCTACTTTTGCAAGAAGTCTATTTATACCAACTTGTTAGTATAAATATAACTTTTATAACCATAGCTAATATGCTTTTATTTATCGCCAAACAACAGTTTTTCGGGACAAAACTAATACAATTTTGTCTCTAGCAAAATACAGGTAATACCAATTCAAAATTCACGCCTGATGTGAATTAAAAGCTTTAATCTGGTATGGTGCGTTATGGATGAAAGTCCTAACGCACCGAAGATCTCGGACGGTGCGTTGCTATAAGGCATAATACACCCTACTTTTGCAGCGTCTTTGCTAAAGTATCTGTTACGAATTATGAATTAAAATTGCTGTGACTATTAGAGGTTGTTTAAAAAGTTTTGGGCGAATATAATTCGCTACTACACAAGCGAAGTCCACCTCCTTTGGAAAACACGGAAAATCGAGTTATTGAAACCCACGGAGGTGGGTTTTGTCTGTATAGTTGCGATTTCTAATCGCCGGGGTTAGTATTAATTTAGACTTTTCAAACAACCTCTTAGCTCGACTTTATCCAAATCAAAGAATGTAATCCTTCTTATCTGGCAGAAGTTCTGGCTTTGTGGCAAAAACCTTTCCCTACATCACTAGTTTTGATGAAATCTGAAAAGTCAGGAGCTAGACGCCATAAAGGTTTTAGCATATGCGATCGCGTTGCTGGAAAATGGATAAAGTCGAGCTTACTTACAATGAAAATTATAGAGACATAATTGTTAGAGTTATGTCTTAAAAAGCTGTAAATTGCCGTCCGCCCAAGCAAGACATAACTGGCGGAAATGATCTCCCCGTACCTCGAAATTTGGGTATTGATCGAAACTCGCGCAGGCTGGAGATAGCAGTACTACAGACGCTTGATATTGTTTGGCTAATTCTGCTGATCTAGGAATTGCTTTTTCCATTGTTTCTAGGATTTCGTAGTTAGAATACCCCTCTTGTTGGAGACGTTGAGCAAATGCGGGTGCAGCATTGCCAATCAATAATACAGCAGCAGCTTTGACTTGAATTTTCTCTATCCAAGCAGTATCGTCTCCGGCTTTGGCTTCTCCGCCAGCTATCAAGATGACTGGACTTTTAACGGATGCTAAGCCAACTTGGGCAGCATCGTAGTTAGTAGCTTTGCTGTCGTTAATGAAGTCAATACCTTTCCAATTGCAGATATGTTCTAAACGATGGGCAACACCAGGAAATTCGCTAATCCCGCGCCTAATGGCTTCGCTACTAATTCCCGCTAACCGCGCTGCCGCTACTGCCATCAATAAGTTTTGCTGATTATGTTTTCCTACCATCCGCAAAGCAGACACTTCTACAATGGGCACTGGTGCGGAAGTTGCAGTCAGTTTTTCTACAACCCAGCCAACTGCTATAAAAAAACCTTTTTCGCCAATTAAGAAATCTTTGCCTTTGACACTTGTCCAATAAGCATTAGGCCAATGACTCAGACCAACTTTACTTAAGTAGGCGTCATCACCATTTAACACTTGTAGATGAGACTGACGCAACAGTTTCGCTTTGATGTCATAGTAGTTATCTAAAGTTTTATGGCGACTGAGATGATCTGGTGTAAAAGTCGTCCAAATGCCGATACGAGGGGCGATCGTGTTGGATGATTCTACTTGATAACTGCTGATTTCTGCTATTACCCAGTCGAGTGGGGGGGGTGGGGGGGATGAGGGGGATGAGGGGGATGAGGAAGTAATTTCTTTCCCAGTCCCCAGTCCCCAATCCCCAGTCCCCAATCCCCAGTCCCCAATCCCCAATCCCCAGTCCCCAGTCCCCAATCCCCAGTCCCCAGTCCCCAATCCCCCATGAGATAAAGCGACTTCACAGGCGGCGTAGCCGATGTTACCGCAGGCGGGTGCATTTAATCCTGCTGCTTGAAAGATGGCAGCTATTAAGGCTGTGGTAGTAGTTTTGCCATTGGTGCCGGTAATTCCTACCCAAGGGGTAGATTGTAAATGCCGCCAAGCGAGTTCCATTTCGCCAATGGTTTCAATCCCTAATTCTCGCGCTTTGACTAATAAAGGAATATCCCACGGTACGCCAGGACTAACGATTATTAATTTGGGTAAATTATCATCATTCAAATCTAGGGAATAGCCTAGCTTAACGGTTATTTGCTCGTTAGCGAGTTCTTGTTGTTGCTGGAGGAGGGTTTCGGAGGTGTTGCGATCGCTCAGATCCACCTCCCAACCTTCCTGTCTCAACAATCTCGCCGCAGCAACACCGGACTTTCCCAATCCAATCACATGAGCTTTGGACATAGACTGTAGCAGAGGCCCTGGTTAAGCACTCCCTATACTAACGCTTATTGGCAAAAATTACACAAGTTTTTGTTGATTTACGCTACAGATTTTTGACGATCGCCCCAAAATCAGCTAAAACTCGCGCATGATTACGAATTAATCCTAGTAGGTGTAAGCGATTTTGCTTGATTTGCGGATCTGCATCCATGACTAAAACACTATCTGGGCCATCAAAAAAGTTACTAACAGTAGGGGCAATTTTAGTTAGTGCTGCTACTAACAGTTGATAGTTACGTGTCTTTTGTGCTGCTTGAGTTTCTGGCTCTAAGTCAACTAAAGCGCTATATAATGCACCTTCGGATGGTTTTTGAAATAATTCTGGATTGACTACGGCTGTTGGTTCTAGCTGTTTTGTATCTAAGTTACCTTGAGTGGCTAGTCTTGTGGAACGGTTGACGGTTTCGTAGATGTTGTCTAGGGTGCTGTCGTTGCGGATTTGTTGCAGGTAGAGGGCGCGATCGCGTACATCTAACAAGTCTGCTAATGCCCGTTGTGTGTACTCTGGATCGTTTTCTCCCAAAACTGCATTTACCAAGTCGTAATCTATTTGTTTTTCTTCTTGCAGTAAGGTACGAATACGTTGTAAGAAAAATTCTTGTAACGCAGCAATTAATTGTGTTTTATCTTTGTCATTGTGTGCTATTACAAAATCTGTTGCTATTTGCGCTAACAAATTCTCTAAATTGAGCGGCAGATTCGCAGACCATGTAATATTAATTATTGCATTGGCAGCTCGTCGCAAAGCAAAAGGATCAGAAGAGCCTGTAGGTAACATCCCTAATCCAAATATACTTACCAATGTATCTAATCTATCGGCTATACCAACGATTTGACCTGTGAGAGTTTCCGGTAAGATGTCATCGGCTCCCTTTGGTAAGTAATGCTCAAAAATTGCTGTGGCTACTTCTGCATCTTCGTTACTAGCTAATGCATACTTTTGTCCCATAATTCCTTGCAATTCTGGGAATTCAAAGACCATTTGAGTAACTAAATCTGCTTTGCAGAGTAAAGCTGCTCGTTGAATTTTATGGCGTTGATTTGCTTCTAATTGCAATTGCGCGGTAATTTGCTCAGCAATCTTACCAATTCTTTCGACTTTGGCACGCAAAGAACCTAAATCTTCTTGGAATGTGACTGTTTCTAACTGTGGTAAAAAACTTTCTAAAGGCTTGGCAACATCTGCTTCATAGAAAAATCGGCCATCTGCTAACCGGGCCCGAATCACTCTTTCATTACCCAGAGCGATGATATCTGATTTGGCTGCATCGCCATTAGAAATAGTGATGAAATAGGGTAGCAATTCTTTAGCATCGGCGGCTTTAAAAACTGGAAAATATCGTTGATGACTTACCATCACTGTGGTAATTACTTCAGTTGGTAAGTTCAAGAATTCTGCTTCAAATCTCCCGATGACTGGTGAAGGCCATTCTACAAGATTGGTAACTTCTTCTAATAGATGAGGATAGATTTGTGCATATCCATTTAAAGTTTGCACAGATGATTTTACCTGCTCTTGAATCATCTGGGCACGTTGATCGGCGTTAACCATAACGTAAGCATCGCTGAGGATGGTGACATAATCGGTTGCGTGGCTAATTGTCACAGGTTCTGGATGCAAGACGCGATGACCTTGAGAAATGCGATCGCTATAAATCGTTTCTGAGCCATTGACTAATTCTATCGGCAGTACTGCATCATCTAACAAAGCTACCAACCAGCGAATTGGGCGAGAAAATTTCACATCCCCATCACTCCAACGCATCAACCGCTTACCCTCTAAGCCTAAAATCCACTGGGGGACAAGTTCTGTTAAAATCTCGGCTACAGGACGACCAGCTATTTTTTTGCGAACGAAGACAAACTCTCCTTTATCGGTGGGGCGAACTTCTAAAGCGTCGAGTTCTACACCTTGCTTTTTCGCAAAGCCTACAGCGGCTGGTGTTGGTTTACCATCTTTAAAGGCTGCTTGCGCGGGAGGGCCTTTGACTTCTTCTTCTCTGTCTGATTGCTGAGAAGGCAAATTTTTGATTAGTATTGCCAGACGCCGAGGAGTGCCGTAGACTTCTATACTATCGCTGCTGAGACTGTTCGCTTCCAAGCTTTGGGGAATACGCGATCGCCACTGTACCAAAGCAGCACTGAGAAAGCTTGCAGGTAGTTCTTCTGTACCAACTTCTAATAAAAATGTAGACATAGGAAACTGTCGTTAACTTTGCGTAGCTTAACTTTATCAATCAATTCCAACAGTTTACCTTGCCCTCAAGGGATTGGGGATTGGGGATTGGGGATTGGGGATTGGGGATTGGGGATTGGGGACTGGGGATTGGGGATTGGGGACTGGGGATTGGGGACTGGGG
>NZ_JCACKM010000133.1:0-19390 GCF_059505385.1 Desmonostoc vinosum | reverse complement strand
AGGCGTGGGTTCCCTACTCCCTACTCCCACATCGCCACTCCCTCTGAAGAATTACAAATTATTAAATAATGCAATACCGACGCTTTGGGAAAACGAATTTACACCTTTCTATCTTTTCGTTAGGAACAATGCGCTATTTGGCAGGTGGTGAAAATGCTCAGCAGACCATCAAACAAGCCTTAGCATTGGGAATTAACCATATAGAAACTGCCAAGGGCTATGGCAAGAGTGAGAAATATCTTGGTAATGCGCTGAAAGCTGGTTTGTCATTACCTCGTTCTCAGCTTTACATTACTACCAAAATCCCACCCACAGCTGATGCTGACACAATGCATCGGTGTATTGATGAATCTTTAGAACGATTACAGCTAGATTATCTCGATTGTTTGGGAATTCACGGCTTAAATACCTGGCAACATTTGGAATGGGTACAAGCTAAGAATGGCTGTATGCAAGCAGTGCAAGAGGCTATTACTGATGGTCGGGTGCGACACGTTGGTTTTTCCACCCATGGGCCATTAGAGATAATTTTAGCGGCAATAAACACAGATTTTTTTGCATTTGTCAATCTGCATTATTACTATTTTTTTCAACGCAATGCACCAGCAATTCAGCTAGCTGCGGAAAAAGATATGGGTATTTTCATTATTTCTCCTGCTGATAAGGGAGGACGCCTTTACACACCGTCGCAAACTTTGAAAGACCTGTGTCAGCCTTATTCACCGCTGCACTTAAACTATCGATTTCTACTAAGTGACACTCGGATTACTACATTAAGCGTAGGGCCAGGAAACCCAAATGAATTAATTGAGCCTTTGCGAATTGTTGCTCAAAATAATGAGTTAGTGCCAGAAGAAATATCTATTTTTCAACGTTTAGAAAATCATCAAAAAAACGTTTTGAAAACTGATAAGTGTAGTCAATGCTATGCTTGTTTACCTTGTCCAGAAAATATTAACATTCCAGAGGTTTTACGCTTACGTAACCTAGCAGTAGCCTACGATATGACAGAGTATGGACAATATCGTTATGGAATGTTTGAAAATGCTGGTCATTGGTTTCCTGGAATGAAAGCGAATCGTTGTACAGAATGTGGTGATTGTTTGCCGAAGTGTCCAGAGAATTTAAATATTCCGACTTTGTTACAAGATAGCCATCAAATATTAAATGGAAAAACGGGTAGGCGGCTTTGGACGTAAGTATTCAAATGAATATTTATCTAGAGTAATAGCACTAAGATAACAGCTAGTATCTTACTCTTTGTACAAAGAACTTAACACACAAATTAATCACGTTAGACTATTTATTATAAATTAGTAAAATTTCTTGAGTGCGATCGCTACTCAATAAAACTATGCAAATAACACAACAACGATACTACACCCCAGAGGAATATCTGGAATTAGAAGAGATTGCTGAGTACAAAAGTGAATATATTGATGGGCAAATAATTCCTATGGCAGGTGGAACGATAAATCATAACCAAGAAGATAAAGCGATCGCTCTTGTAACTGTACCCTTTGAAATTTCCTTGCAGTATTTATACAACAAAATGAACTTTGATTTAGTTGAGTCAGAAGTGCAAAACGTAGATATAGAGATATGAAAGCATAACTAGTCTTGGCGGGTAATGTACACACAATATTTTTGCAAGTGAATTGACACACAGAAGATAGCGATCGCCCCCTTCCCCCATCAAGTTAGATAAAATCACTATGGTGCTAGTTAACCTCCAAGTTTAATGAAAAGCGATCGCCCACATACCTCTCAACTTTCCCTGAAACGTCCGGAACTACTTGCGCCAGCAGGTAACTGGGACTGTGCCAAAGCTGCTGTAGAAAATGGGGCAGATGCGATTTACTTCGGCTTGGAAAGGTTTAACGCCAGAATGCGGGCACAAAATTTTACAGAGGCTGACTTACCACGCTTGATGCAATTTCTGCACCTGCGGGGAGTTAAAGGTTATGTCACCCTCAATACACTCATCTTTCCTCAAGAACTGGCCGAAGCACAGCAATATCTCCGTACAATTATTACTGCTGGTGTAGATGCGGTGATTGTTCAAGATATAGGTATATGTCGGTTAATTCGACATCTTTCACCCGATTTTCCGATTCATGCCTCAACTCAGATGACCATCACCAGTGCCGCTGGGGTAGAATTTGCCAAGTCTCTCGGCTGTCAGTTGGTGGTATTGGCCCGTGAATGTTCTCTAAAAGAAATTAATAAAATTCAGCAGCAAATCACTCAACAGAACATTTCGTTACCTCTTGAGGTTTTTGTTCATGGTGCTTTGTGCGTGGCATATTCCGGTCAATGTTTGACGAGTGAGGCTTTGGGTGGACGTTCTGCTAATCGAGGTGAATGTGCCCAAGCTTGCCGGATGCCCTACAATTTAATTGCTGATGGGAAAGTTGTAAATTTAGAGAACCGTAAATATCTACTTAGTCCTCAAGACTTAGCTGGACTAGAGGTATTGCCAGATTTGGTCACATCAGGAGTTACTTGCCTCAAGATTGAAGGTCGTTTGAAAGCCCCAGAATATGTTGCTAATGTTACCCGTGTATATCGGCAAGCATTGGATCGCGTAATGATAGCATTTGAGAAAGACGCGGGGACGCGGGGACACGGGGACGCGGGGACGCGGGGACGCGGGGACGCGGGGACGTGGGGACGCGGGGACGTGGGGACGCGGGGACACGGGGACACGGTGAGGAAGTCGGAGTCTTGGCGGTTCCCGTCGAGTCCGAACTTCCGAAACCGAAGGGGGATGCAAGGATGCGAGAACATTGAAAATTCTTTCTTTGCGTCACCGCGTCCCCCACTCTCCGCGTCATCTACAGCGGATGAACACTACAACCTAGAGATGGCATTTTCTCGCGGGCTTTACACAGGCTGGTTTAGCGGCATTAATAATCAAGAACTCGTTCATGCCCGTTTCGGTAAAAAGCGCGGTGTTTATCTGGGTGAAGTTACTCGCATTTGTAACGAACAGGTGACGGTCAAATTAGAAGCGCCTGTCAAACCGGGAGATGGTATTGTTTTTGACTCTGGCCATCCTGAAGCCAAGGAAGAAGGAGGTCGGGTTTACGGAGTTGTACACAAAGGTAAAAAAGCTGTATTAACCTTTGGACGGGATAATTTAAACCTACGTCGGATACATGTAGGTGACAAGGTTTGGAAAACTAGTGACCCTGAACTCGATAAGCAATTACGCCAGAGTTTTGCTGGTGATACCCCTCAATTTCAGCGTCCTATTTATATAGAGGTTCATGGGGAAATTGATCAGTCACTTGTAGCGATCGCTCGTGATGAACTCGGTAATATTGTACAAGTAGAATCAGTAATATCACTCGTTGAAGCCCACACTAAACCTTTAGTTCAAAACCGTTTGCAAGAACAATTTGGTCGTTTAGGCAACACCCCCTTCTATTTAGGAACCCTCACCAATCACCTAGCTGGGTCTTTAATGCTACCCGTGAGTGAGTTAAATCGAATACGCCGAGAAATAGTCACCCAATTAGAAGAGTTACGAAGTCAACCCAAACGTTGGCAACTACAGTCTAACGTCTCTTTCCAAAACCTACTCCCCCCCTCATCCCCCAAACAAGAAGACAAAGACATATTCCCCTCCTGTCGGAGACACTGCGCGGACGGGTTCGGAAGTGACGCTCCTACGTCGCTACCGCTAACGGACTCGACGGGAACCGCCAAGACTCCGACTTCCTCACCGTGTCCCCGCGTCCCCGCGTCTCCCCCATCCCCCTCACTTATCGTTCTAGTCCGCAACCTCAAGCAACTTCAAGCAGCACTTCAAGCCGGAATTCAGACACTTTACTGTGAATTTGAAGACCCCCGCACCTACCGAGAAGCACTACAACTAGCACACCGCCGGGGAACCTCCTCCATTTGGGTAGCGCCTCCCCGAATTTCCAAACCAGGGGAAAACTGGATTCTGCAACAATTACGTGCATGTGAAGCGGATGGCTATTTAGTACGTAACTACGATCATTTACAATTCTTTGGTGCAGACCGCTGTGTAGGAGATTTCTCGCTTAATGTTGCCAATCCTTTAACAGCTGATTACCTGAAAAATCATTTTGGCTTGCAAAGGGTAACGGCGTCCTATGACTTGAATATTAACCAGTTGGAAGATCTGCTAAATAGTTCTCCTCCTCAATGGTATGAAGTGACCATTCATCAACATATGCCCATGTTCCACATGGAACATTGTGTTTTTTGTGCCTTTCTTTCTACAGGAACGGATTATACAAATTGCGGACGACCTTGTGAGAAACATGATGTGAAATTAAAAGATCGCGTTGGTAGCGAACACATCCTTAAAGCTGATACGGGTTGTCGCAATACTGTATTTAACGGCACTGCTCAAACTGGAGCCGAGTACGTACAGCGTCTAATAGAGCTTGGATTAAAGCACTTTCGTATCGAGTTTGTCAATGAAACACCAAAGCAAGTGACTGAAACTATACATTGTTATCAACAATTACTACAAGGTGAGATTACAGGTTCTCAACTTTGGCGAGAGTTAAAATTGCAAAATCAATTAGGGGTAACTCGTGGCCCCTTGGGAGTATGAATAATCTTGCAAAACCCAATAACAATTGGGACGCTGCCCTTTATGAAGATAAACACGCTTTTGTTTGGCAATACGGTGAAGACTTGCTGCAATTACTCAACCCCAAACCAGGAGAACAGATTTTGGATCTTGGCTGTGGTACTGGACAATTGACAGAAAAAATTGCCTTGGCAGGTGCTGAAGTTATCGGCATTGATTATGCCCCAACGATGATAGAGAAAGCCAGACAAAACTATCCACATTTGCGCTTTGATGTAGGAGATGCCAGAAACTTTCAACTAGAACAGCCATTAGATGCGGTCTTTTCCAACGCCACGCTGCACTGGGTTAAAGAAGCAGATGCAGCGATCGCTTCTGTACATCAAGCCCTAAAATCAGGAGGGCGTTTTGTAGCCGAGTTTGGTGGCAAGGGTAACGTGCAAGCGATCGCCCAAGCCTTGTACACTACTCTCAAAACACTCAATATTCCCGCACCAGTGATGAATCCTTGGTATTTTCCAAGTATTGGGGAGTACGCTACTCTCTTGGAACAGCAAGGTTTTGATGTCGTCTATGCTATTTTGTTTAACCGTCCTACTCCTTTAGTAGACAAAGAAACAGGTTTAGCAAATTGGCTCGAAATGTTCGCCAGTGCTTTCTTTATAGGAATGTCATCTCAACAACAAATACAAGTAATTCGTATGATAGAAGAGTATCTTAGACCAACATTCTATCAAGATGGAACCTGGACAGCAGACTATCGACGGATTCGGATTGTAGCCATCAAACTTTAGAGTGTGCAAAAAATTTAAATTTATTAGCCATGCTCAAACATCAATTATTAGGTTGTCAAACATCCCTTTTATTACTACTAACTATTAGCCTGAATTCTTTACGCGTTTTACCCTCACTTGCACAAACAACCCCAGTAGCATCGCCTTCTCAAGCACCTTTGGAATTAGATTTATTGACCAATCCCCAAGGTTTAATCACTACGGCTAATACTATTAATCTTAGGCAATTAACCGTTCCTAGCTTATGGTGGGCACAAGAAAGTTCACAAAATAAGTTATTGGATAACTGGATAGCATATCCAGCTAATAATGGAGAACCTGCCAGAGTAGATTTAATTGTCAATCAGCAAATTTGGAGCTTACTAGATTATGTAGAACGCTACAATTTCGTCAATCGTTTAGGAGGCAACGCACGAAATTTTAGTTATAATGTGCGAGTTTTTAATTATCAGCAAGAACCTTTAGCAACTTACACTTGCAACTTTAGTATTAGTCCAGCTTTGTGTCGTATTCAAATGAATTTTCAGAACAAGATAGTATTACGGCGTTCATAATATTCCCAATTCCCCACATTCAGTAAATGTTATATTGCGGGAATTATTGAGAATTTCCAGGTATCAATGATGAATTCGACGAAAATCAAGCTATACGATTTAGCCGCATCTGAGGACGATCGCCGTCCTAGCCCTTACTGCTGGCGGGCGCGGTTAGCTTTGCTGCATAAGGGATTGGCGTTTGAAACGATGCCTTGGCGCTTTACAGAAAAGGAAACCATTGCCTTTTCGGGACAGGGGAGAGTACCAGTGATTATTGATGGTGAGCAAGTAGTTTATGATTCCTGGGCGATCGCTCAATATTTGGAAGAGAAATACCCTGAGTATCCATCATTATTTGGTGGTGAAGTTGGTAAATCTTTATCTCGCTTTGTTACCAATTGGGTAGAAGTATTACTAGTTCCAGAAATCGTGCGAATGATTATTACAGATATTTATGCACACATCCACGAAAAAGACAAAGAATACTTTCGCACAACCCGCGAAAAGTTCTTTGGGGCGACGCTAGAGGCGATTCCTCACGATCGAGATCAACGGGTGATTACCTTTCGCCAAAGCTTAACCCCATTGCGTAAAACACTCCAGCAGCAACCCTTCCTATCAGGAGAAACACCAGCTTGGGCAGATTACGTAGTGTTTAGCACCTTTCAATGGTCGCGTAGCGTTAGCCCATTTCCCCTATTAGAAACCAACGATCCCGTTTTTAGTTGGCGCGATCGCCTACTTGATGCCTTTGATGGCGAAGCCCGCAAGGTATTAGCATATCAGTCTTAGAGGTTGAGGGAGATGCACTTCGACTTCGCTCAGTGACCGGGGGATGAGGGGGATGAGGGGATCATAGATAATTCCCCATTCCCAATTCCCATTCCCAATTCCCATTAATAAAAAATTAAAAAAAAAGTATCTATACTCATTTTTGAGATAATTACCTGTATGTTTGTTGTGTTTAACAACAGTACAAACAAAATAGATTTATGAATTTCAATGAGATTAGCCAGGTTGCTATTCAACTGTTAACTCAGTTTGGACTAAAACTGTTAGGCGCGATTGTTCTGTGGATTGTTGCTCAACGATTGATCGATTTTGGATTGAAGTTGGTACGGCGTGCTTTTAGAGGCCAACAAGTTGATCCGACACTCATTAACTATCTTCTCAATATCATTTCCGTAACTCTGAGAATTGTTTTAATTGTGGCAATTCTCGGCTTTTTTGGAATTGAAACAACATCTTTTGCAGCATTACTAGCAGCGGCTGGTATTGCAATTGGTGCAGCCTGGGGTGGACTATTAGCTAACTTTGCAGCAGGTGCGTTTTTAATTGTTTTTCGACCATTTAAAGCTGGTGATTTCATCACAGCAGGAGGTGTCACAGGCACTGTTACAGAATTGGGACTGTTTACAACTAGTATCAATACACCTGATAACGTGTTAACAATTGTCGCCAATAACAAAATCTTTTCTGACAACATTCAAAATTTTTCTGCCAATCCTTATCGTCGTGTAGATTTACTTGCTCAACTCCATCATGATGTTGGACATAATCAAGCGATCGCACTTTTAAAAGCAAGAATTAGCCAAATACCTAATGTTCTTGAAAATCCTGCGCCAGATGTAGAAATTCTAGATTTCAACTTGGCAGGGCCAGTGCTAGCGGTACGTCCATATTGCAATAATGCCCACTACTGGCAAGTGTATTTTGACACTAATAAAGCCATACGTGAAACCTTTGGCGAAGCTGGTTATCCAGTTCCTGAATATCGCTATGCTTTTAGTGGTTCTCAAAATAGAACTGATGCCCTAATCGGATCTCCATCTGATGTCACCTGATACTGTATTAAACAGTAAAGCTTAATTTAAAAAAAGAGGGTAAAGCACATGCTTTACCTTCTTTGTTGAGATTATCAACTTATCAACCACTAAAAAAAATAATTATCACTATTCCCTGTTCCCTGTTCCCCTGAATGTAAACTCAGTTTCAATTTCTGAAACAAGCCTGACAAACACTGTATACAAAGGTTATGTTGACTGTTAAACACGAGCCGCACCGGTAGCTATGGCAAAAGAATTAGCAATTCGCACTTGTGGACTAACTAAGCAATTTGACCGACACGTGGCGGTTAACGAAATTGATTTAGAGATTGAGACAGGTGAAGTTTACGGACTGATAGGGCCGAATGGCGCGGGTAAAACAACTCTCATGCGGATGTTGGCGACTGCTGAGGAACCAACCACGGGTGAGATTTATATTAATGGCGATCGCTTACTACGTGACAAAAGCAATCCCACTCTTAAGCGCCGCCTTGGCTATTTACCCGATGACTATCCTCTTTATGAAGATTTGACGGTTTGGGACTACTTAGATTATTTTGCCCGTCTGTATCGCTTGCGGGAACCACGCCGCACTCAGCGCTTACATGAAGTTCTAGAACTAATACAACTCGGTAATAAACGCCACAGCATGATTTCTACTCTGTCGCGGGGGATGAAGCAGCGCTTAAGTTTGGCGCGGACTATTATCCATGAACCGATTTTATTACT
Organism: Desmonostoc vinosum; assembly: GCF_059505385.1. NCBI lineage: Bacteria > Bacillati > Cyanobacteriota > Cyanophyceae > Nostocales > Nostocaceae > Desmonostoc > Desmonostoc vinosum. Next base: position 10,929 of record NZ_JCACKM010000133.1, on the reverse strand, counting down.
GCTAGATGAGCCTGTCTCTGGACTTGACCCCATCGCCAGAATGCAGTTTCGGGAAATTATCAAGACGTTGCAAGAAGCTGGGATGACAATCTTAATTTCCTCGCACGTTTTGAGCGACTTAGCAGAACTGTGTTCTTCTGTGGGGATTATGGAACTTGGTTTTTTGGTAGAGAGTGCCTCTCTCCAACAACTTTATCAACGTCTTGCCCGCCAACAAATAGTGTTGTCAACATTGGGAAAGATAGAAACAGTTTTGAGCGAACTGAAACATCATCCTTTGGTTGAAGAGTGGGAGGTAATGCCGGGGAAAAATAGCGTAAGAGTGAATTTTTCTGGTAAACAAGAAGACTGTGCTGATTTATTGCGATCGCTTATTAGCGCTGGCATTCCCCTAACTGGTTTTCACTGCACTCAAGAAGATTTAGAAACTATTTTCTTGAAATTGGGTCACAAACAAGCATCTTGATTAGTAAATAATCACAATTAATAGTTCCTACTCCCTGCTTTAGGAGAATTTTGTTCTATGACAGTCAATTTGATAGACAAAATAGGTGACTGGAATCCGCAACTATTGCGCGAACTCAAAGGACGCCTGAAAGTTTTTAATGTGGCGATCGCAGTAATTGTATCTCTACTACTGCAAGTTATAACTTTTTTGTATCAGTTACGCGAGCTTCCCGGTGATAAATATGGTTTAACCGCTTCATATTGTAATCTCCGTGAATTTTATAATCAGCAACAAAACAACTTTTATCAGCAGCAAAATCTCCTCTATCAACAGTTAGATAAGGCTAAGCAGATTAAACCAATCAATAAGGCTAACATTGCCAATTTAGAAGCAGACATAGAACAATCCAGAATTCAAATTAATGGCTTTCAGAAGTTTTTGTCTAATAACTTCTGCCCTCAAAATGAAATTGATTGGTCTTTATGGTGGCGAGATCATTGGGAATATACATTCTTAACATTTAGTGTAATTTTTATATTTACACTATTAGTCGCAGGAACTTATCTACTCATCAACGACTTAGCAAAAGAAGAACGTCGGGGAACACTGAACTTTATTCGTCTTAGTCCTCAGTCAGAAGGCAATATCTTGACTGGCAAGTTACTAGGAGTGCCAATTTTAATCTACCTCATAGTTTTAGCGGCAGTTCCTTTACATGTGTGGGCTGGACATTCTGCAAAAATAGCCTTGAGCTACATTTTTAGTTACTACGTTGTTCTTGGTGCTTGCTGTATTTTCTTCTACAATGCAGCATTACTCTTTGGTTTAGTTAGTCGTTGGATGGGTAGTTTTCAACCTTGGTTGGGTAGTGGCGCTGTTTTGATGGTGTTGTTTATGACCATATTGATGGCATCATCATCTTATAATGGCTTTAATAATTCAACAGCTTGGTTGAGGATGTTCAATCCTTGGGATGTAACAAATTATCTGTTTCCTAATTTATTCAGGGTATACAGAGGTTCTCCCCTGAAAAACTTGCAGTTTTTCTACTTGCCATTAGGAGAAAGTTTTGTCACTATTGTTGGCTTCCATTTATTGAACTTTGGGTTATGTACTTACGGTATTACTCAAGCACTAAGACGTTGCTTTCGTAATCCTAAAGCCTCAATGCTAAGTAAGAAACAAAGTTATTTGCTAGTAGTGTTTTGTCAAATAATGATGTGGGGATTTACCATACAGCATTTACAAAATTACAACCTGTCTGACGTGATTAGGAATAATTTTAGTTTTTTGGCATTGTATAACTTGATCTTACTTTTTGGTTTGATTGCAATTCTTTCTCCGCAGCGTCAAAATATACAGGACTGGGCGCGGTATCGGCCTCACAGAGTTGCTAAACAGCAAAATTTTGGACGTAACTCTTTATGGTCAGATTTAATTTGGGGTGAAAAAAGTCCTGCATTAGTTGCGATCGCTATTAACCTGGCAATTGTTACTATCCCTTGGCTAGCTTACAGTTCAATTTTGCTCGATAATACTAGCAGAATTAAACTAATCTTCGCCGTGGCTTTGTTTATCAGCCTCATGATGATTTACGCCACTATTGCCCAATTGATCCTTTTAATGAAGACTTCAAAGCGTTCTCTTTGGGCTATTTGCATAGTAGGTGCAGCGATATTCCTACCGCCAACGATTTTACAATTCTTGAGCCTTTATGCACACGAGTATCCTACTTTGTGGCTATTCTCAACTTTCCCTTGGGCGGGTATAGAACACTCTGGGGCAATCATGATATTTATGTCACTCCTCACTGAGTTGAGTGTTCTAGCATTGTTAAACTTACAGTTGCAAAAGCGAGTGAAATTAGCAGGAGAATCTGCTACAAAAGCATTGTTGGCAAGTTAAATAAATGTAGAAATGTGCTATGTCGCATTTCTACATAATTGAATATAAAATACCTGATTTTTAACTAGGGCGGATGAAATTTGTATCCCACAAAAATAATTGATCTATTGTGGACGAGCATTTTTCCGCCCTATTTATATTATTATTTATATAGAGATTATATTTTAGAAGTAACAAAGAAATTTATTTGCATATAATATTTATGCTCAATTACCCAACTAAAGACCTCCGCTATATTGTCATCAATTTTTTAGAACAAAGCCCCTCTCAGCGTTTAGAAATTCTCAGACAATTAGGTATTGCTCGTTATGAGTTTTTAACTAAAATGCATCTAACCGAGGCAAATATAACCTGCATTATCCGGTTTTTTCAATATCCAAATCAGCTAAAATTTCCAAATTTGATGGGAGCAGATTTATCTGGTTTAATTTTAGACGGAGTAAATTTGATTCGCGGAAATTTATCAGGAGCAAATTTGCAAGATACTAGTTTAATTAATGCAGACCTTTTATTTGTCAATTTTACTGGAGCCAATCTAAGAAATGCAGATTTAAGGGGTGCAACTCTGAACGAGACGATCTGGTTATATACTTTAGTAGATCAGTGTAATTTTGGTGTAGGAACTGGATTAACAAAACAACAGTGTAAAGATTTACAAATGCGAGGGGCAAGGTTTGATCATGCAGATGATTATAAATAGAGACGCTTCCAAAGCACGTCTTTACAACTGCCCTGATGATTCAGATGAATAATTCGATTAAACTGCCACAAAAATTAATGCTGCTGGGTTCAGGAGAACTAGGCAAAGAATTTGTGATTTCTGCTCAGCGTCTTGGTAACTATGTGATTGCTGTTGACCGTTATGCTAATGCTCCAGCTATGCAAGTTGCTGATTGCTTTGAAGTTATTTCTATGCTGAATGCTGATGATTTGGAAGCGATAGTTACTAAACATCAGCCTGATTTTATTATCCCAGAAATTGAAGCTATTAGAACAGAAAAGCTTTTAGAGTTTGAACAACGAGGGATAACAGTCATTCCTACGGCTGCTGCAACTAACTATACAATGAATCGTGATCGAATTAGAGAACTTGCACATCAAGAATTAGGCGTTAGAACTGCTAAATATGGTTATGCAACAACCTTAGAGGAATTGATAGCTGTCTCTGAAAAAATAGGGTTTACTAATGTTGTTAAACCAGTGATGTCATCGTCTGGTAAAGGTCAATCTGTAGTGCTGGACAAGAGTAAAGTTGAGCAAGCATGGAATTATGCGATCGCTAATTCTAGAGGCGACAGTCAAAAAGTAATTGTCGAAGAGTTTATTAACTTTGAAATCGAAATAACTTTACTCACAATTAAACAGTGGAATGCACCAACAATTTTCTGCACTCCTATTGGTCATCGTCAAGAAAGAGGCGATTATCAAGAGTCGTGGCAGCCGGCAGAAATTTCAGCAAACATGATTTTGCAAGCCCAAGAAATAGCCAGAAAAGTCACTAATGCTTTAGGAGGAGCTGGAATTTTTGGTGTCGAGTTTTTTATCACCAAAGATGAAGTGATTTTCTCAGAACTTTCTCCCAGACCTCATGATACCGGAATGGTGACATTGATATCACAGAATCTCAACGAATTTGAATTGCATTTAAGAGCTGTTTTAGGCTTGCCTATTCCCAATATTGAACAGTTAGGGCCGTCAGCAAGTGCAGTCATTTTAGCTTCAGAAAAATTAGATGCAATCACCTTTACTGGTGTTGCTGATGCTTTATCAGAAAAAGATGTGGATATCAGATTATTTGGTAAACCTGATGCTCATCCATATCGGCGGATGGGAGTCGCTTTAGCCAAAGGTGCCAATGTGCAAGAGGCGCGAGAAAAGGCTGTGAAAGCTGCAAATAAAATCTGTTTAATTCCAGATAAGTACTTCACCTAAACCAATTTTAGTACATTGTGCAGCGGGTGCGAGGGCAAGTGCGATCGCCTTAATTGCCACAGCAACCAGTGAAGGTTGGACTTCTGAACAAATTAAGCAAAAGGCTGAAGAGTTGAGTATTAAATTAGAACAACCTCATTTACAACAATTTCTCCAACAGAAGGAAATATTGAAAATTTTCAGGGACTCGACATTTGACTTCATATTAAGTTTGGTTGAAAGCTGATTGTAGACGGGAAAGATGACCGTCCTACAAGACTTTTATTTTAATAGAACATCAAATGAAGAATTTGTCTGTATTTGTTTTTAATTTGTAATGCTGAGTGCTGATTTACCCAAAGATAAACAAATTACATCGTTTTGTGGTGTATGAATGCGACTACAAAGAACATCTCGGTAATATCTTTCAAGAGGATTTTTCCTAGATAAACCAGGATTACCAATTAGTTCGAGTCCAATTTCAACGGCACGAATGGCGTTAGTTGTGGTTAGATATTTTACTGTTTGTGCTTGTAAACCAATTTGCCGATCGCATTTTCCTTGATCAATATCAGCGGCTAGGGTATAAATAAGTTGATGGTTGGCGTATAGTAATGCGGAAATTTCACCAACAGCTGTTTGAAAGCGGGGTAAAGTTGCTAAACTTGCACCTAGATTAGTAGGCGATCGCTCTTTCAAATATCCAATTAACCAATTTTGGGCTGCTGTCGCTACACCTTGATACAATGCGCTCAAAAATAAACTTCCACCCACGACTGTTAGGGGATCTTGGGGTGAAAAAGCCCCAAGGGGACGGACATCTAAAGCGTATTCTGTGGGGATGAAGACATTTTCTAATATTAAGTCATGGCTGCCTGTGGCTCTCATCCCTAAATGATCCCAAGTTTCCACAATCTTGACACCAGGCAGGTCGCGCGGTATCAAAAAATTGCCTACTTGCGGTTCTTCCTCATCTGTTCGTGCCCAAACAACGAAATAACGTAAAATCGGGCTGCCTGTAGTGTATTGTTTGTGACCAGTCACCAACCAACCATGATCTGTTTGTTTGGCCGTGGTAATGGGTAGTCCTCCTCTAGCGGGTGTACCTAATTCTGGTTCCACACGGGCAGCATTAATCAGGGCGATATCTGCGACAGATTCTCGACACAACCGTTCATAAACTGCGGTAGGCCAACGACGATGGCGGGCAGCGTTTTGATGTTGTAAATAGTGCATTGTCAACACCAAAGCCGTAGAAGCATCGCCACTGGCTATCTTTTCAATTACTTGACAGACAGTAGTGTAATCTGCGTCTTGACCGCCAAATTCTACAGGAACAGTGAGGTTTAACAGTTGTGCTTGGTGGAGGGCGTCAAAGTTCTCAAAGGGGAAAGAACTATCACGGTCGTGAACAGCAGCACGACTAGCAAAATCAGCCGCTAGCAATTCGACAAGCTCAAAAAGATTAGCAATAGATACTGCTGTGATAGTTTCTAAAACGGGTGACTTTGACATTGGGCTTTCTGATGGGGAATTAGCGAGTAAGAGAAAGCACATATACAGCACTTTGCAAGTAAATGAAGTACACATCTTAATATGATAAATCTTGTGGGGTGGGCATCCTGCCCGCCCTTGTGTACTTCATTCAGATGAAATGTGCTGTAGTACTTCAAGGATAGTTTTCAGAACATCAAAAGACTTTTAAGCCTGTTCCCTGTTCCCTACTATCTACATTTTGCGATATCTTCAGTAATAATTAATGGGGGCGTTGTTGTTCACCTTCCCTCGCATCCTGATAAACAATTGCTTCATCAACATTGCTTGAGCTTATTTTATCCGCATAAGCTAATAATCATTCAAATTGCATCCCCGCGTCTCCCCTTAAGCGCGTCCTCCGAAGTTTGCTCAACGGGGGGAACCCCCGCACGCAACTTCTCTTTGCGTCTTTCTGAGGCAAAGGATTATGCAAGTTAAAAGCAGATTAGCTTAACACCTCTGTTGGTCTTTCCATCAAAATCTTAAAATTACGAATTACGAACTTATACTGAGCGAAGTCGAAGTATTACGAATTACGAATTAATTATGCTGCACGACCCTAACCAGATGAAATTATTTCCCAAACTCCCTGATGAAGCTTTGGTACAAATGCAGCAGTTTGGCACAGAACTCCACCTCAAAGAGGGGGAAGTATTGTTTAGTGAAGGTGAAGCAAGCTATCACTTTCACGTGGTTTTAGAGGGTGAAATTGAGATTACCAAGCAAGTTGGCAGCGAAATGAAAGTGCTAGCCGTGCATCGCCATGGTGAATTTATGGGCGAGTTATCGATGTTGACTGGTTCCGGCTCTATTGCCAGTGCTAAAGCGATAGCACCAAGTCGTGTGCTGCGAATTGACATGGAAACCTTTAAGCACATGCTCGCAGAATGTTCGTCCATAGCTGATATTATTTTAACTGCGATCGCTGGGCGTACCAAAGACGTAGAAGTGCAACTGCGACAACAGGAGAAGATGGCTGCATTGGGAAAAATGTCCGCCGGACTAGCACACGAATTAAACAATCCTGGTGCCGCCGCCCAACGCGCAGCTTCGCAATTGGGTAAGAACTTGCACCACTGGCAGTGCCTCACCTTACAACTCAATTGTCTCACAAAAGAGCAACTAAATTTCCTGGTTGATATTCAACAACAAGCCACAGCACACGCCTGCACAGCACCCAAACTTGACCCCCTTACCCAAGGCGACAAAGAAGACGAAATCACAGACTGGCTAGAAGACCATAATGTAGCCAACGCTTGGAATCTTTCACCAACAATAGTAGCTGGTGGTATCGACACCGCGAAGTTAGATACTATTGCTGAGAACGTGCCGACTGACTACCTAGATAAAGTCTTGCAGTGGCTAGAAGCAACACTTGCAGCAACTGGACTTATTAATGATATCGAGCAAAGTACCACCCGGATTTCGGAGTTAGTGAAAGCCATTAAAGGCTATTCTTATATGGATCAAGCGTCATTACAAGAAATAGATATCCATCAGGGAATCGAAAATACTTTACTCATCCTACATCATCGTCTCAAGCACGGAGTAATCATCAATCGTAAGTATGATCACACGCTACCAAAGATTTGTGCTTATGCCAGCGAACTCAATCAAGTTTGGACTAATTTAATTGATAATGCGATCGATGCTATGGACGGTAAAGGCGAATTGACTATCTGTACTTATAAAGATAAGAATTGCGTAGGTGTGGAAATTGGTGATACTGGAATTGGCATTCCCCCAAAGATTCAGTCTCGTGTCTTTGAGCCATTTTTTACTACAAAAGGCGTCGGTCAAGGCACCGGCTTAGGGTTAGAAATTGTCTATCGAATTATTGTCAACAAACATAAAGGTGACATTCATTTTGAATCGAAACCTGGTGATACTCGCTTCCGTGTACGTTTACCGATGAGAAAAAGCTAGGAAGTAGTTTTTTGAGATTGCGATCGCCCCTCACTTGTTACCACCTTATAATTAAGGAGAATTAGTTTTAGAAAGTTCTGGACTGCGAATGATTATATGTCCTTTATCACTTTGTTGAATAGCTAATACAAATGGTATCTCGTTAGATTTGGCATTTGGGGACAATGCTCGAAACAAATAAATCCAGCCACCACGTTCTAAGAGTAAACGCCAGACTCTCGGCTGCTTGGAATTGCTGATATCATTATCTTCTCTGCCTTGCAAGTCCTCGAATAAACCCCGATCGCCAATTATGCGGTAGCCTTTTAAGGGAGGGTCAGCAAATATATCATCAAGTTTGCGCCCTACGGCAAATTTTTCTTCAGGTGTAATTAACGCTACAACAGGCAAAGTGGAGTTTTGCCCAGCATCTCGCCTAGCATCTGCTATGCCTTGCCAACGAGCCAACCAAAAGATCGCAATTAATACCCAGGATACTATGACTATCTCATTGACTAGCGATCGCAAAAACTCTACTGAGTGCAGTTGTCCAGAACTAAATTCAGCCAAAGATTTTAGCTGTTTAGCTATCCATGAGCGTTTGTGTTGGGTTGCAGAGATGATGCGAGTCAGTAATGATTGATTTATAGAGACTACTGTATCAGTAACAATTTTAATTAACCATAATGTAGCCTGAATAGCGATCGCTGCTACAAAAAAAGCGATCGCACTTTTAAATATTGCCCAATTATCTCCAAGAAATATTTGCAGGGGAACTATGATAAAAGACTGTGCAGGTAGGTCAAGGGTATTAAGTTCTAGCTGAAAAAAGTAGAAATATGACCAACGGTAAATCCAGCCTGCAAAGAAAAGCGCCGCACCCAGTAAGCCAAGTACACTTGTGAATTTACCTAAAATATTAGTTTCTTGGTTGGGGGTCATAACACACCCTACAAAACTCTTTCTGTGATTTTACGGAAATTATACATGCGCTTTAGAAGTTTAATGAGAAAGTTAAATTATAGTCAAATATAATGTTAAAGCCATGAAAACTTTTTTTCAGGGATGGGTTGTGGCAATTCTAGTAATGGCAGCAGCGCAAACAGGAAATATCGAAGCTGTAATTAGCAAAGATGTTAAAACTGAAAATTTTTTGTTGGCACAGACACAAATCAAAGCAGATGAATTAGAACTTGCAGTGGCCTTGCCAGACTTAGCAAAGGTTGTCTTTAAGGGAGGTGACTCAAGCAGTGGTCGAGTAGTGGGAATTGATGCACAAGGGCAAGTACTATCAATTCAGCGTAGTAGTAAAACTACTACAATTCCCCTAAGCAAAATTCAAAAAGTAGTCTTCAAGAATTCGGCGTTGGTTTATAGACGTGATGGCCGTCAAATTATCCGGGGTGAGCGCGATCGCCCCACAGGTAAACCTGTAACTTGGAGTGGTATACCTTTAAATGCTTTTACTGTCAAAAATCCTACTCAAGGTCAAGCAGTGGTAAAGCTCAAACCACCTGTAGTTTCTACAGCACAGTTGCAGGGTATTCAATCAGTAGCTAGAGATTGGCAATATGTGGTAGATGAAATCCAGTTCAATCCACAACAACAAACGATCGTAATTCTGGCAAAACCTTATTAATCATCTTGAAACCAGTTAATTCAAGTTTGCTAGTGGCGGCTTTCTTGTGGTGTGGACATCTTGTCATTGGTGTTAAGTTAACGTAGAATCGATGTCCCGCAAGGAACTGAAGTTCCTTGCTGATAGCAAAAGTCATCTGAAGATGACTGAATATCCCCCAAGATTTTGAGTCTACTTCAGTAGACTTGAGCTATTAGCCAAGAAATTTATTTCTTGGCGGGTGAGGAAGCCAACACTGAAGCTATTTCTAGCTTAAGTTGACACCAATGGCGAGACGCCCATCCTACAAGAGAAAAGCTAATACACTATTTTAGCTTTGTCGCCGCCAATGCTCTTTGGTACGTTACGCTAGCGCGATAACACACCCTACAAAATTTGAGTCATAGGGTAACAATTACGAATTACGAACTAAGCTAAAAAACATCTAAATTACATAATCAAATTAAATAAAACTCTTGTGGGGTGGGCATCTTGCCCGCCCTAATTATGCAAGTTATATGTGGAACAGCTTATCAATTACGAATTATTTTGACTATGGCTATATGAAAAAAATTCTGACCAATCTTTTAGCTGTGGGTATTTATCTAACGCCTTTAACAGTAATACTAATTGCTCAACCCACTTGGGGACAAACTCAAAACTCGCAAGCGCAAGCAGCCAAAAAACTGCTAGAGCAAGCGGAACAAAAGGCACAGCAACAGGAATATAAACAAGCAATACCCATATTTCAACAAGTTTTGGTCATGGCACGAGAACTTAAAGACCAAAAACTTGAGGCAGAAGTACTAGTTGGGCTTGGATTTTGCAACAATGCATTAGGACAAAAGCAGCAAGCACTGTCATTCTACAACCAAGCTCTGCCCATACTTCGGGCGGTGGGCGATCGCTCTGGCGAAGCTACCACACTCAATAACATCGGTCTAGTCTACGACGATTTAGGAAAAAAGCAGCAAGCACTGTCATTCTACAACCAAGCTCTGCCCATACTTCGGGCGGTGGGCGATCGCTCTGGCGAAGCTACCACACTCAATAACATCGGTAAAGTCTACAACGATTTAGGACAAAAGCAGCAAGCACTGTCATTCTACAACCAAGCTCTGCCCATACTTCGGGCGGTGGGCGATCGCTCTGGCGAAGCTACCACACTCAATAACATCGGTCTAGTCTACGACGATTTAGGAAAAAAGCAGCAAGCACTGTCATTCTACAACCAAGCTCTGCCCATACTTCGGGTGGTGGGCGATCGCTCTGGCGAAGCTACCACACTCAATAACATCGGTCTAGTCTACGACGATTTAGGAAAAAAGCAGCAAGCACTGTCATTCTACAACCAAGCTCTGCCCATACTTCGGGTGGTGGGCGATCGCTCTGGCGAAGCTACCACACTCAATAACATCGGTCTAGTCTACGACGATTTAGGAAAAAAGCAGCAAGCACTGTCATTCTACAACCAAGCTCTGCCCATACTTCGGGTGGTGGGCGATCGCTCTGGCGAAGCTACCACACTCAATAACATCGGTCTAGTCTACGACGATTTAGGAAAAAAGCAGCAAGCACTGTCATTCTACAACCAAGCTCTGCCCAT
>NZ_JCACKM010000132.1:0-19981 GCF_059505385.1 Desmonostoc vinosum | reverse complement strand
GCGTAAAGCCTGCGGCATAGCTTCGCTTAGAGCGAGTCATCGAGCGTCGCGTCATGACAATTCCTAATTCCCTATTCCCTACTTAGAAGAATTTTTAATTCATGATCTAGCCAATTTTGAAACATTTGATTGAGTATTTCTTGATACCTGCTGTGAGTTAATTCGGCAGGTATAAATTCGTCAACCATAAAAAGATGATAGCCTTGAGAAGTTTTTATAGGGCCAATCAATTGCTTTGGTTGTTTACTAAATATCGCAGCGGCGATGTCTGGGTGAAGATCAAATCTGTAAAATCTACCTTGATAACCACACTTCTCACGGTGATGATTATTAATATTATAAAGATGAGCAGCATCATAAAAACTGATTTCATCTTCCTCAATTTGATAATATATTTCTTGAGCAAGTTGTTCGGAATCAACAATAATTTGATAGAATAGAACTTGCTCAAACTCTAGGCGATTTTGAAAAAAAAACCTTTCTACTTCTTGAGCAAACAGCGCTTCGGCTAACTTCTGTGACAACAGGCGATCGCAAATTCCCGTTTCCCAATCTTCAGGTGTCACCAATTGTTCTGCCAACCACGCTAGTGTGTCTGTGGCCTTTTCTAAACGTTTTTCACGGCGCTGGCGATTTGCTTCGGCTTCAATTTCCTCAGTCGTGACAAAGATTCCTTGTTCCTTGGCAGCGTAGTGTATCACCCTTTGAAATAAAATTTTTTGGTATACTTCCTTCAAATTCAATTCACTTTTGAGAAAGTTAACAATTTCCTCCGGTTCAATAAATATTTTTGAAAGCTCATTCATGTGTAATGACGATCAACAAAGAATTTAGCAAGCAGCAGTGGGTTATGGTAAATCCAGTCCTGATTTGATAGGTCTGAATCACCCATCAATTGTATTCTGACTTCTGCATTAGTCAACAAACCCCTTTGGGATAGGGAACAGGGGACAGGGAACTTAAATTAATTCAAAATAATCTGCTGCCAAATCAGGAAATGGCCAAAGACAGATTGTAGTAGCAGGTGGAAACTAAATCAGGAACCGAAACCTCTGGGAACTCCGGAGGTTTTTTCTCAATGTGGTGCAGGCGATGCCTAACGACAAGCCGCAAAGCGTTTACGCCCACTACTGATGTGAAAAAGCACCAAAATTTTTAGTAACTCATCAGTCAACTGAAGTAATCTAAATATAGAGTTGAGCGGCTGGGAGTGAAGATGATGTTGTTGGAATTAAAGCGCATCCATGTTCCACCAGGACAAAGAGTATTGCTGCAAGATGTAACTTGGCAAGAATTAGAAACAATTCTAGAGGAGTTAGGAGAACATCGTGGAGCGCGAATTGCCTATGACAGGGGAATACTAGAGATTATGGCACCATTGCCAGAACATGAATATGATAAAGAAATTATTGGCGATTTAGTCAAAGCTTTACTTGAAGAACTGAATAGAGAGTTTATCAGCCTTGGTTCTACCACTTTCAAAAACCAGGCAATGGCTCAAGGCATAGAACCCGATCAGTGTTTTTATATCCAGAACGAATCTAGAATTCGAGAGAAAAAGCGATTAGATTTAACAGTAGATCCCCCTCCAGATTTAGCTCTAGAAGTAGATATTACTTCTCGCACTCATCCCGATATTTATCAAGCCTTGAAGGTATCAGAACTTTGGCGTTTTGACAAAGGTAAGTTACAAATTAATATTTTGCAAGATGGACATTATATAGAGTCTCAAGAAAGCATAAATTTTCCTGGATTCTCATTGAATGAGGTAATTACTTACTATCTTGAACAAAGTATGACAGCAGGTAGAAATGCAACAATCAAGGCTTTCCGGCTGTGGGTGCAAAAGCAGCTACATACCAACAATTAACTCCTGAAAACTGAGGATGTGAACAATCACACAACAAGAGCATAAAAATCTCTCTTCCCCCTCATCTCCCCAATTTCAAAACAGAAATGGCAATCATCATTTCACAAGCTGAATATCAACAAAAGTGGTATGGCATTCGTAAAAATGTTCAGTATCCAGACTCTTTAGATTCTTTTGATGTGGTCTACTCATGTCCTGAGAAATTTGGTGTGGGATACGAGCGCTCGATTGAATTACGAGATATTAGTCTATTGATTATTAATCAGAAATATCACGAAGACTTGCAAATAGTATCCGAAGCCGAACAAGATGAATTTGGATGTATAGAATTTGGTTTTAATCTATCAGGTAATTATACTTGCAACCGATTGGATATTTTCAGAAATAGAGGTAGCAAAGAAAATTTTTTACAGTGGGATTTACCGTTTCAAAACTATGATACTTGTGTTGATACTTTGTTTAGAGACGAGCATTTTTTAAAAGTAGATATACATCTTAATTCTTCCGAAATTTTACATAATTTTGTACGTTGTATAAATCAAGAACTCCCGCCCAACTTAATCAAACTGATCGAAGGTAATAGTCAAGCAAGCTATATTGAAAATAATCAACTTACTTCGGCTATGTATTTGCCGCTGCAACAAATTATTAATTGTCCATTTCAAGGCATGACTAAACAGATTTATTTAGAGTCTAAATGTTTAGAATTAATTGCTTTGAAATTAGAGCAACTCACAAAAATTAGCAATGTATCTGTTAAATCTATAATTCTAAAACCTAGAGATATTGAGAAGATTCATCGCGCCCGAGATATTCTCATTTTTCAACAAGAAAAACCTCCTTCCATACTAGATTTGGCGCGAAAAGTAGGTATAAATGACAACAAATTAAAAATCGGATTTCGTCAGGTATTTGGTACAACAGTTTTTGGTTACTTGCATAATCACCGTATGGAAATAGCTAGGCAATTGCTGCAAGACGAAAAAATGCGCGTAGCTGCGGTTGCGAATATAGTGGGATATGCGAATCCTGGTCATTTCGCTGCTGCGTTTAAACGTAAATTTGGTGTTAGTCCCTCTGAATGTAAAGCAGGGAAGAAAATATGTGAGTAATTTTAACTTTTTAATTTTCTTTCAATATTTCCAAAACTGCTTTGCAGTGGACGTTATAGACTCACAACTACAAACCAACTCTCCCGCAATGGATCAAAGTCTCCGTGATTGAGTTGATTTGTACCCAGAAAACTATGTAGATTCTTTTAACTAGCTAATTAGTAAAATTTGTCTATAACAACTTGTGGTAGGTGGGGAGAAAAGTATATGAGATATGGGCGGCTGAATGGAATAAGTTCAGTCAGTGTTGCATTTGTTCTGATTGCAATATTGACACAACCTGCTACTAGTAGTGAGCTTTCAGAAGCATCAAATAAGCTGGAACTTGTCAAGAATGAGGCTCAAGTATTAGCACAGCAACCAGTTAGCCAAGTTGTGAAAGTTACGGGTGTTCAGATCAATAGCACAGATACAGGTATTGAATTAGTTTTACAAACATCTCAGGGAGAAGCACTCAAACCTGTTACGAAAACTGAAGGTAATAGCTTGATTGCAGATATCCCCAATGCTGTTTTGGAACTGCCAGATGGTAAAGAGTTTCGCTCTCAAAATCCTGTCAAGGGAATTGTTTCTGTAACTGTAACAGCAATAGATGCTAGTAGTATTCGAGTGACAGTTATCGGAGAAGCAAGTAGTCCCAAGGTGGAATTATTTGACGATTCAGAGGGTTTGGTATTTGGGTTTATACTAATTACGTCTTCTCAAGCGCAAACTCAGCCGACTCCTTCACAACAACTAGAGAATGAAACCGAACCAGAACAACCCATAGCTCAAGATGCTCAAGCCATTGAGTTGGTGGTAACGGGTGAGCAGGACGGATATCTCATACCACAAGCATCAACGGCTACTAAAACTGATACTTCTTTGCGTGATATTCCCCAGTCAATTCAGATTGTTCCTCGAAAACTGCTAGACGATCGCCAAATCACGCGAGTAGAGCAAGTAGCTGATACCGTTCCGGGAGTGCAACCCTTTGTGAGTTATGGGGGAACCCCGACTGCGAATTTTATTATTCGGGGCTTTAATAGCGGTGATAATGTTTATCGGGATGGTTTTCGAGAATTCAGTTTTGCTAATCCGATTAATATTGCTGGGATTGAGCAAATTGAATTTCTCAAGGGGCCTGCATCCGTTCTCTACGGGCAGAATGAACCAGGTGGTTTAGTGAATGTTGTCAGTAAGCAACCACTCCAACAACCATACTACTCGCCTGCTCTGACAATTGGGAGTTTCGATTTTTACCAAGGTACATTGGATATCTCGGGGCCACTCAATGAGCGGAAAACGGCAGCTTATCGTCTGAATTTGGCGTATGAAAATGCGGGTAGCTTTCGGGATTTTGTTGACTCCAAAGCTATCTTTGTAGCTCCTGCACTTTCGTTTGAGCTTGGCCCTCAAACTAAACTGACCTTCAATTTAGAATATCAAAACTACAACTTCACCTTCGATCGCGGTTTTCCAGCTGAGCTAGAAATCTTTCAGGTTCCCACTAGCCGCTTTTTAGGGGAACCCGATTTTAATGATGCCACTATCAATTACGGGCGTGCTAGTTATGTATTAGAACATCAGTTTAGTGAAAACTGGAAACTACGCCATGGATTTGCAATAGCGATCGCTAACAACGAAGTCTTTGCAATTTTACCAGAATCTTTACAAGCAGACCGTCGCACAGTCGATCGCGGCATCTCTAGAAGTGATGAGAGGCAAGAGAACTATACGCTGCAAACGGAAGTTTCGGGTAAATTTCAAACCGGATCGGTCGCACATCAAGTATTATTGGGAGTTGAATTGCTACGTTATCGATTTAACTACCAATTTTTCAATTCTGCGATCGCTCCCATTGACCTATTCAATCCCACTTATGGTGCCCAACCTGAAGGGCCGTTTGTTGATGAATTTGGCCCAGACACCTACGGAACAGACGCCATTAGCTTTTACTTTCAAGATCAGGTAACATTCTCGCAACAATGGAAACTTTTAGCTGGCGGACGTTTAGACTTAGCCCATACGAGCGATCGCTCAGGATTTGACCAAACCTTAGCAACGGATAACACCGATTTAGCCTTCAGTCCTCGCGTAGGTCTAGTGTATCAACCCTTTGACTGGCTCTCACTCTACGCTAGCTATGCCTCATCATTTAATCCTGTAATTTTTGGCACCAGTCGAACGGGAGAATCCTTTGAGCCAGAGCAAGGCAGTCAGTTGGAAGCAGGTATTAAAGCCGATGTCATTCCCAGTCGATTGTCTGCCACATTCGCCGTCTACGAAATTACCAAAAAGAACGTCTTGATCACCGATCCCGAAGACGATCGCTTCAGCCTTCAAACCGGAGAACAAAAAAGTCAGGGTATCGAATTTAACCTAGTTGGTCGCCCTATAGATGGTTGGGATATAGCTCTGTCTTATGCCTACACCGATGCCTTTGTCAGTGAGGATACGTTTATTCCCGTTGGCGATGAACTTGCTGGTTCCGCCAAGCATCAATTTGGCTTGTGGAATAGCTACGAGCTTCAGACAGGAACACTCAAAGGCTTAGGATTTGGTTTAGGACTTTATTACGTGAGCAAGCGTGAAGCAGTTCTTCCCAATACAGATGTGGATTTACCCAGCTACTTTCGCGCAGATGCTGCCATCTTCTACAAACGCGATAACTGGAAAGTGCAATTGAACGTTAACAACCTGACGAATGCAGATATCTACAATACTCGCGGATTCCTGGTAATGCCTCAACCACCGTTAACAGTATTAGGAACCATTTCTTATACGTTTTAAGTCCCCCGGTTCTATAACCAACAAGTTTTGTAATGGGGATTTAACCCCAATACAAAACTTAATTACGTTAGCGCCGCGGTAGCGAGTCCGCGAGCGTCATTACGAATTACGAATTACGAATTACGAATTACGAATTATTTAATGTCAATAGATTGTGTATGAGTAGTCGAAAACAAAGTTTCAGCCTCCTGCATGGTTCGGTCAACTATATGATAATTAGGAGTAAATATCAATAACTTAGAAAAATGACCCTGTTTCTGTCAGCAAGAGACGCTTATCGGCAACAGCAAAATGCTACTCCCATCTCTGAGCCAACATTAACCGAGTATCAAGCAGTGTTGGATGATCCTAAACAGCTAAGTCGGGGTTATGAACAGCAAATGGTTTTCCCCACAGGTATCTACTTGCTAGTAGAACAGTTCGATTTAGCCGAGGATTTAATTCTGGAGACAAATAACTATAACCTGCCTCTAATGGAATTTAGTTTTGCAGTGATTGGAGATGATGAGTCAGAAATTATACCTGCGGGACAAAATTTCATTGCTGCTTATTTTGATTGGGATGAAGGAATTCCTGGTAGTGGACTTTATTGGCGAGGAGGTCAACGCGTGCTACTTGTAGAAGTTGGCATCAATCCTCAACAATTTTTTGGCAAACATGAAGTTAGTGGTTTAGATTTTCTACCCAAATCACTTCAGTTGTATCTAGAGACTGACAATATATCCTTTCTCGACTACTTTCGCATGGGGCAAACTACACCTGAAATGCAAATTGTTTTGCATCAAATAGTTAATTGTCCTTTCCACGGTTTAATTAAAGATATTTACTTGCAAGCTAAATGCCTAGAATTAATGGCATTGAAACTGGAACCCGATACAGCAGGAGAACGAGAACTGATGCGATCGCGCATTTTGCGCGGAGACGATATTAACCGAATTTACCACGCTAGAGAAATTTTAATCCGCGATTTTGACAATCCACCCTCGTTGCTAGAATTAGCACAACTTGTAGGTTTAAACGATTACAAGCTCAAAATCGGGTTTCGTCAGGTTTTTAACACAACAGTATTCGGCTATTTGTATGCTCATCGTATGGAAAAAGCCAGAATGCTGCTCATGAGTCAGCAAATGACCATAAAGCAGGTAGCTAAGATAGTGGGTTACAACTGTCCTAGTCGCTTCGCTGTGGCTTTTAAAAAGCGCTTTGACATCCAACCAAGTCAATACTTAGATAGTTTTATTGTTGCCAAAAACACCTAAATAAATCCGTTTCGGCATATATCTTGAGAAGATTTTTACTACAAATTCCCGTATGCTGTTGATAATTAATCCTGATTAAAGATATTTGGGATTTGTAATCATACGGTGTGTGGGAGAGAAATGAGCAAGCAAACATTCAAAATATTCAGTTCTAGGCTGGAGTGGCTGCTAATATTTGCAATAATTTCGGTAGTTCAGCCAGCGAAAGCGCAAGATCATAACTCCTCCCCAACCCCCTCCTTAGAAAAACAAAGGCAGTGCGTGTTAGCGCGGGTGGGGTATTGTCTGTCTCAAGCTGGGAATGATTCAAGCGTGCAAGTCACGGGAGTGAAAGCCAATCCCACCGACAAAGGCGTCGAGGTAATTTTACAGACATCCCAAGGGCAACAACTGCAAATTACCAATCAGAATATGGGTAATAGTTTTATTGCAGATATTCCTAACGCACAGTTACGTTTAGCGAATGGCGAGGCATTCACATTTCGTTCCGAGAAACCACTTGCGGGTATTACTGAGATAACAGTAACAAATATAGATGCTAATACGATTCGAGTGACAGTTATAGGTGAAGCAAGTGTACCAGTTGTGGAGTTGTTTGATAGTCCCGACGAGGGTCTGATTTTTTCTGTTGCGAGTACTGTACCTGCCACACCGCAGCCAAGTGAAGAAACACAACAAACACAGCCAGAACAACCAACATCTCAAGAGGATGAAACGATTGAGTTGGTTGTAACCGGTGAGCAAGATGGGTATCGCGTAGGTGAATCATCAACAGCAACAAGGACTGATACACCTTTGCGTGATGTACCCCAATCTATTCAAATCATTCCCCGGCAAGTCATCGAAGATCAGAAAATCACGCGAATTTCAGATGCAGTCCGCAATGTGTCAGGTGTATCCCCTCTGACAGACTTTAGTGGCTCTTTTGACAGCTATACAATTCGGGGATTTGAAAATTTCAACATCTTGAGGAACGGCTTCAAAACTCAGCCCTCCTACATCTACGGGGCCAATATAGAACGGGTGGAAGTTCTCAAAGGGCCGGCTTCAGTATTGTATGGTCAATTTGAACCTGGTGGTATTGTTAATTATGTTACCAAGCAACCTTTAAATAACCCATACTATGCTGCTGGACTCACCGTTGGCAGTTACGACTTCTACAATCCCTCAATTGATATTTCTGGCCCCCTCACTGATGATAAGCGTTTGTTGTATCGCTTGAATGTTGCCTATGAAAATGCAGGCAGTTTTCGTGACTTTATTGATAACAAGGTTTTCTCTATATCTCCTGTCTTCACTTACAAACTGAGTGATGCCACAACATTGGGCTTCGAGTATGCCTACGTCAACCTTGATAATGGGTTTGATCGAGGATTGCGACCCAATCGGATATCCTTTGATCTACCTATCAGTCGTAACTTGGGAGATCCAAACCTAGACTTTTATCGTCAAGAAAATCATCAAGTGATTGTGAATGTGGATCATCGGTTTAACGAGAATCTCCGACTCAAGAGTGGCTTTTATGGTTACTTCTCTAGTGAAGAGACAGATTATGTTAATCCTGGCGATGACTTTGACGCAGATGGTCGCTTGCTGCGACAATTTGAGGATGGTGATGGGCCAGGACAGCAAAACGATTTATCTTGGCAGACCGATTTAATTGGTAAGTTTAAGACTGGCTCAATTGAGCATCAGCTACTAGTAGGCTTAGAATTGAGCAGAAGCAGTCGTCGCTATGCGGGATTTGGTGGAGCTGAGGATATCCCGGCATTAGATATTTTTAATCCCGTTTATGGTGGCTTTCCTCGCCCCACGAATTTTACTAGGGGTAATTTTTTTGACGCCACGACTGATACGGTAGGGATTTATTTGCAAGATCAGGTGACATTACTATCGAATCTGAAACTACTTTTGGGCGGTAGGTATGACTTTGTTAACTACAAGAGTAAGTTTGACTTCGAGACACTCGATCGCAGCAATATTCAAGAGGATAACTTTTACGACGAGGCTTTTTCTCCCCGTGTGGGCATCGTCTATCAACCCATAGAGCCGATTTCGCTCTATGCCAGTTTCAGCCGCTCTTTTGTACCCAATAATAATAGCTCTACGGCTAGTGGTTCACCATTAGAGCCTTCTCGCGGTACTCAGTACGAAGTTGGGGTTAAAGCTGAGATTAGCCCTCAGTTTTCAGTGACATTAGCTGCTTACGAGATTACCAAAACAAACGTCCCCACAACCGATCCGGAAGATGATAACTTTTCCATCGCTTTAGGAGAGGTGAAAAGTCGCGGGATTGAACTTGATATGACAGGAGAAATTTTACCTGGGTGGAAAGTTATCGCCTCGGCTTATGTGAATGATGCCTTTATTAGTAAAGACTCCGATACCACTTTGGAAGGATCGCGATTTGCCAATACAGCGCAAACAGGAGCAAGTTTATGGACAACCTATGAAATTCAAAAAGGAGATTTTCAAGGGTTAGGTTTCGGCACAGGGATCTTTTATGTGGGCGATCGCATTGCTAATCAAAGTGACCCGTTTACGCTTCCTGCCTACGTTAGAGCCGATGCTGCCATCTTTTACAAACGCGATAACTGGCGGCTTGGCCTCAACTTCAAGAATCTCGGCAATGTCAAAGCATACGACACAAACGGCTATCTTGTCTTTCCGCAAGCGCCTTTCACCGTGCTAGGTACAGTTTCGATAGAGTTTTGACCGACAAACAAAAGTATCTGAGTTGCCTAAATTTATTTATGGAGAAGCAAAATCCGTTGCTAATTTGCTTTTACAACCTCAATTTCTTGTTCAACCAAATCGGTTCCTATCTGCTCATGCCGTCCCCAAAACTCATCTAGCAACTCAAAAAAGCGATGAAATGCTCGTTCGTCACTGCCCGTATAAAACTCGATTATCTTTGCCCATGAAGCTGATATTGATATGTTATATCGCTCTTGTAGCCACGGCTGAAACTCATCATAAAACTCAATTTCTGCTTGAGTTAACTCAATTCCTAGCTCCTGTCTTGCCGTCTGATACCCTTCTAAAAATATGAACAGATCATGCGCTGAAATATGCCCAATATACATACCAGGTCTAACTCGAATTTTTTCCAAGAGATCAAAAATCCCTTTCATAAACTCTCCTAAAAATCTTCCAATTCTTCAACCAGAAACTCACCATTACGACTACAAAAATCCTGAATCCATTCGTCCAATGTTAGCCCTTCACTTGACAAATTATCGAATATCTTGCCTCGAACTTTCACACCATAGTGAATCCCATTTCTGGTGATCGATTCCCTAATCCCTAGCTTTTCCAATCGCAAACTAATGATAAAACGCTCTCTATATCTCGTCTTTAGCCTGAGTAACTTTCCCTCAATTCTATTGTTTCTTAACCATTTCAGGACTGCCACAGCACATTCTTGACATTTAAGATTCTCGTACTGACTAAGCTAAAAAACATCTAAATTACATAATCAAATTAAATAAAACTCTTGTGGGGTGGGCATCTTGCCCGCCCTAATTATGCAAGTTATATGTGGAACAGCTTAACAATCTTTCCAATCTCTTGATAAATCTCCTCATCTGTAAGTTCTTGCACGTCCCCAAAACTCTCTGCAATGGTAAACCCATACCAAGGCTAACTCAATATTAAAAGCTGACTAGGAGCATTTGCCATGAACACTAAATTACTCCGCAACTGGATATTTACCCTGCATCGCTACTTGGGATTAGCGATCGCCCTAATTGTGATCATGATCGGTATCACAGGGAGTTTACTGGTTTTCCATAGCGAGATTAACGCTGCCGAATTGCATCACCGTATAGGTGCGATCGCTCCTCAAGGACAACCCCTTCCCGTAGAAGCAATCTTAGAAAAGGTACAAGCTGCTTATAAAAACCAACCTGATGTAGCAATTCGGCGAATTAATCTCCCCACTGCCGCCAACGACACTGTTAGAGTCACCCTCAAAACCAAAACAGATGAGTGGGCACAAGCCTATGTCAATCCCTACACAGGAGCAGTTTTAGGCGATAGCTTATCGAGCCAAAGCATGGTAGAACAGTTCTTTAAAGTTGTGCTTGAACTGCATTACGCCCTGCTTGCCGGAGATTTGGGCGTCAAACTGGCTGGTGTTGTGGGTTTGCTGATGTCTATTCTGACGATTACCGGAGTAGCACTCTGGCCTGGTTGGCGTAAATTAATTAATGGCTTCAAAATCAAGTGGAATGCCCATCCTAAACGAGTGAACTTTGACGTACACAAAGTTGTTGGTATTGTTGCTGCCGTCTTTTTATTTTTAACTTTTTTCACTGGCTTTTGTTGGAACCTGGGCGAGATTGCCAGACCAATCATTTACGCTTTTAGCTTTAGTCCGATGTCAGCGCTGGAGGATGCAACCTCAACGCCTGCCGCAGGCCGGACTTCCATCAAGTTGACAGATGCCTTGTTACGAAAAGCTGATGCTGCCCTGCCTGGATTTGAAACTACCTACATTGCTTTGCCTGCGGAGTCAGATCAGATAAAGGGGGCGTTTATGATCCGCAAGCGATCGTCTGCGAATAACCCTAGTTGGGACAGCAGCGTGTTTATCGATCAATACAGTGGTGAAGTGATTAGAGTTGATAATGGTGTAAAACAGCCACTAGGAGCGCGCATTGAAAACAGTTTTGCAACATTGCACTACGGTACATTTTGGGGAATACCCAGCCGTGTTCTTTATGTATTTGTGGGACTAGCACCGCTAATTCTATTTGTGACTGGGGTTGTCATGTATTACCACCGTCGAAAAATCAAAACAGTCATGACATCAGAAGAAGTTACACAGTAAATTTCAAATCGGCTCGGTCGCGCATCAAGTATTATTGGGAGTTGAATTGCTACATTATCGATTTAACTACCAATTTTTCAATGGGAGCGATCGCTCCCATTGACCTATTCAATCCCACTTATGGCGCACAACCTGAAGGGCCTTTTGTTGATGAATTTGGCCCAGACACCATTAGCCTTTTAAAAAATCGCAAGCAAATATATTTTTTTCGTAAAGATAGTTTTATGTTATTACTTTGTAGCTTTGGTTACTGAGATAATCTAACAGAAAAAATACTAGTTACCTATGTTCACTAAACTATCTTTGAAACAATTATCTCAAGCTACTGCTACAACAGTACTTGCTATTGCTACCCTTGCATCTGTTGGAACTACTAGAACTAGTGCTGCACAGTTACAAACATTCAAGGTTTCCGGAACACTTGGTGATATTATATACTTCCCAGGTTCAGAGACGAGTTCTTTAGACAGTTATGTAAATGGTTCTTTTTATGGAGGCTATACAGTAGACGTTGATCAACTGCCTGCTATGCCTGGTAAAAGTGTACCTCTAAAAAATTGGGGTATAGGCATACGGAGTTCTTCAGGTGAAATTGTGTCCGGTTTTTCATCAGAAGAAGTTGGATTCCCTTATTTTGCAGGAGGTTACGTGGGTTCAGACAGTGTGGAGTTCAGTACCAGCGCTAGCCCAAGCTCTTCCCAATCATTGTCATTGTTTGTTGACAGTAATTTTAAAGGAGTAAGTCTAGGACGTCCGCAATCCGAATTTTCTGGAGTAGAGCTTCCTGCTCCTATCTATGGAATTTTTTATGCTAACGAATATTACATCACCGTTACTTCCTTTAAAAGCGAACCTGTACCAGAACCCTTGACTGTTGGTAGTACAATTGTTGCTGGCGCTATAGGGTTGTGGCTAAAGCGTAAGAAGCAAGAAGACTCTCAAACAGTCTAGTTTCTTTTAAACAGGTGCGACATGTTTTGAGCAACCTTTTGACTTTTTACTTGTTTTGACGCTTAACAGGGTTCATCCACACTTCCAGAAAAGAGAAAAATTGTGATGAAAGCAAGGTGAGAACTAAGTAAACGATCGCAACTGCGGTGTAAATCTCAAAAGCACGATAAGTATCAGCAACAATTAATTGACCGCGCCGGAAAAGTTCTTCAAAGCCAATCACGGCGACAAGACTGGTATCTTTGAGTAGGGTGATAAATTCGTTGCCTAAAGGCGGAATCATCCGACGCAGTGCTTGCGGAAAGATAATGTAGTACATCGTTTGTACTTCACTCATACCTAAAGTTTTAGCTGCTTCTGTTTGCCCCAACTCAATAGATTGAATTCCAGCGCGGACAATTTCGCTAATATAAGCAGCAGCATTGAGACTCAAAGCAACAACCGCAGCTAATAAACGGTCAAAACGCAAGGTGACACCAAAACTTTGAGCTAGTGCTGGTAAACCAAAGTAAATCATAAAAATCTGCACTAACAAGGGCGTACCACGCAAAAAATCAACATAAATGCGTGTTGCCCAGCGCAGAGGCAAAATTGGCGAAAGACGAGCAATGCCAACAAGGGAGCCGCCAATCATACCTAAAACAGCCGAGAGTGCTGTGATTTGGAGTGTGACTCCAGTACCTAAAAGTAAATCAGGCAAAGCCTTGAGGATAATATTGAGACTCTCTAGCATGGGAGTGGGGTTAACAATTCAAAATTCAAAATTCAAAATTCAAAACAAATGACCAATGACTTATTTTGCAGATGTAGTTGGAATGGTTTTTGGTAGTTGTGGAGGTTCTGCGCTAAACCATTTTTGATAAATTTGGGTATAGGTACCGTCTGCAATTAACTTTTCTAAGGATGTGTTAACGGCGTTGAGGTTGGGAGAATTTTTAGGCATGGCTATGCCATAAAATTCTTCAGTGACGAGTTGACCAACAACTTTTAAATTTTTGAGATTACCATTTTTGATAGCATAGAGCGTCACAGGAGCATCGTTGACTACGGCATCCACGTTACCATTTACTAGTTCTTGTAGAGCTAAAGGAGCAGAGTCAAATTCTCTGACTTGGGAACCAGTGACGCTTTTAGCTGTTTTGGCTCCGGTTGTGCCAATTTGCGCGGCAATTTTTTTGTTTTTGAGACTATCTAATGAGGTAATAGTTGTATTATCTTTGCGAACAGCGATCGCTAACCCAGCTTTAAAGTAAGGTCGAGTAAAAGAAACTGTTTGGGCACGTTCCGGTGTGATTGTAATCGAGCTAATCGCAGCATCCACAGTATTTGCCTGAAGTGCGGGAATAATGCCATCAAAAGGCAAACTCTGAAACTCAACTTTTAGTCCCGCAGCTTTTCCCACTGCTTTCATCAAATCGATATCAAAGCCAACTAATTCACCTCCTGTCCCTTTTGACTCAAAAGGTGGAAATGCAGGTTCAGTAGCAACTTTGATAGTTTTTCCTGTGGCACTGGCTGCGGTTGGTGGTGACGTGTTACTAGTATTATTACTATTACAAGCAGATATAACTAATGCGGCACTCAACCCAGCTAAGAATTGCTTGATAAAAAGCGATCGCATCATTCTCGACTCGAACATAATCTTCTACTTCTCTGTAAATTTTGATAGTCTACGGTAATTAAAATAATTCGTAATTCGTAATTCGTAATTCGTAATTATTTATTTTTTCTCATCTCAACTAGCCTGATTGTTATTTATTCCTGCTTCTGAATCAATTGCTCAATTTAACCGTAAAATTACATACTATGGACAATGGACAATTCCACACGCGCCATTATTTTTACTAGAATCGAGAAAAGCTTTGGCTCGCTGAAAGTCCTTAAAGGCATCAGTGGTGAGATCAACCGGGGAGAAGTTGTTGCAGTTGTTGGTTCTTCAGGTTGTGGTAAGAGTACTCTGCTACGCTGCTTCAATCGCTTAGAAACTGTTGACAATGGACAGCTAATAGTTAATGGTATAAATTTATCCCAGCTTACAGTTAACTATAATCAACTACGGCAACTACGTACACAAGTTGGTATGGTTTTTCAACAGTTCAACCTGTTTCCTCATCTGAACGTTTTAGAAAATATGATACTGGCTCCGTGTAAAGTTTTAGGTAAAACACGAAAAGAAAGTACCCAGTTGGCAGCGTTGTATTTAGAAAAAGTCGGTTTATTTGATAAAGCGTCTAGTTATCCTGAACAATTATCTGGGGGTCAAAAGCAACGAGTAGCCATAGCTCGTAGTTTATGTATGAACCCCAAAATTATGCTGTTTGACGAACCCACCAGCGCTTTAGATCCGGAACTTGTGGGAGAAGTTTTACAAGTAATGCAGCAATTAGCCGCTGAGGGGATGACAATGGTGATTGTCACTCACGAAATGCAATTTGCGCGGGAAGTCGCACATCAGGTGATATTTTTAGACCAAGGTGTTGTAGCAGAACAAGGTAAAGCTAGTGAAGTTTTGACCAATCCGCAAAGCGATCGCCTGCGTATTTTCCTCAGCCGCTTCAAGCCACTTTAAATACTAAGAGATGAAAGGGAACAGGGAACACTTCGGCTACGCTCAGTGCATCGCAGGGAACAGGGAAATTTACTTTTTTGGTAAAAATAATAATAGGATTACGGAAAAGCTTTTTCCCTACTCCCCACTCCCCACTCCCCACCTACGCAAATCAACTCAAAAATTAAAACGAACTGTTATAACTTTTTATTAATCTTTGAATAACTCAATCTTTACTAATTACCATTACAAGACATGGTAATTACTTAACCTATAATATTCTCACTTTGGCTTACCATTAACTTAGTATGAAATCCAATCACTCCTTACAGCTAAATCGTCGCCAGTTTTTACTAAGCTCGGCTTTGACAGCAGGTGGAATTATTTCTACAAATCTGATCTCAAAATCACGAGTTTTTGCTCAAGCACCTGCAATTATCACCTCCGATAAAATGCGTCCTGGCATACCTTATGGCATAGCTACTGGAGATATCAGCGACGATAGCGTGATTATTTGGAGTCGTAGCGATCGCCCCGCCAAAATGATCGTAGAATATTCCACAAGCGAATCCTTTCGTAATGTGCAGCGTGTTTTCGGGCCTAACGCTTTAGAAAATAGCGACTTTACAGCGCGACTGAATCTCAAAAAATTACCACCTGATCAACAGATATTTTATCGGGTAATTTTTCAAGATTTAGATGATAACAACACCTACAGCGTTCCTGTCAATGGAACTTTCCGAACCGCGCCTATATCTAGTCGAGATATATTCTTTGTTTGGGGTGGAGATACAGCCGGTCAGGGATGGGGAATTAATCCTGATTTTGGTGGCATGAAAATTTACGAAACCATGCGTAAACTTAATCCCGACTTTTTCATCCATTGTGGTGATACTATTTACGCTGATGGGCCAATTGGATCAGAAGTAAAGTTAGATGACGGCACTATTTGGAAAAATATCACCACAGAAGAAAAATCAAAAGTAGCAGAAACTCTTAAAGAATTTCGTGGTAATTATCAATACAATTTGCTAGATGAAAATGTGAGGCGTTTTAATGCCCAAATACCTACTTTGGCACAATGGGACGACCACGAAACTACAAATAATTGGTATCCTGGAGAAGTTTTGCTCAACGATGAACGCTATCAAGTCAAGAATGTTTCTTTGTTAGCAGAAAGAGCAAGACAAGCATTTTTAGAATATATGCCTATTACATACACAACAGATAATCCAGACAAAACAAGAATTTATCGCTCTTTCAAGTATGGCCCATTATTAGACATTTTCATGCTTGATGAACGTACCTACCGGGGGCCAAACACCCCCAATAATCAGCCAGTACCTAGCAAAACCACAGAATTTTTGAGTAGAAAACAACTGCAATGGCTCAAAAGACAATTGCTATTATCCAAAGCAACATGGAAAGTCATTTCTAGTGATATGCCTTTGGGGTTGATAGTTAAAGATGGTGATACTGATTTTGAGGCTTGGGCTAACGGAAACGGCCCGGCATTAGGAAGAGAATTAGAACTTGCAGATTTACTCAGATTTATCAAAAATAAGCAAATTAAAAACGTTGTTTGGATAACTGCTGATGTACATTATGCAGCAGCTCATTATTATGACTCAAATAAAGCATTATTTACCGACTTCAAACCTTTTTGGGAATTTGTCGCTGGGCCACTTAACTCTGGCACATTCGGCCCAAATCAATTAGAAAATACCTTTGGCCCTCAATTAATATTTCAAAGCCTTCCTCCAGAGACGAAACCAAATCGCCCCCCAAGTGAAGGTTTACAATTCTTTGGAGGAGTCAAAATTAATGGTAATACAAAGGTGATGACAGTAACGCTACGTAATTTGATTGGAGAGACTGTTTATAGTGTAGATTTACCGCCAGAGAAATAAATTACTCAAAATGGGGAATTGGGAATTGGGAATGGACAAGAGGACGCGGGGACGCGGAGAAAATTTCCCCCTCATCTCCCTCATCTCCCTCATCTCTCCCTGCCCCCTGCCCCCCTGCCAGTTCAACATCAAGGCTTCTTTGATTTCTTCCGCGCGGCGTCACGTACTTTTTGATTGAGTAAATAACCGAAGCCAGCAGCCTCCATCCGAGATACAAATTCTTCGCGGGTGTGCGAGAGGGCGCTAGCAGTGGCATCAAGATTCCAGTTATACTCAGCTAGTTTGCTTAGTAAATAGGCACGGCGAGTTTGAGCTTCTGATAAACGGTAGGTTTTAAGATACTCTAGCTCTCCATTATCTCGGACGATCGCTTCCCCAATATGGTTTTCTTGCTTGAGTTGCAAGCTAGTTATAAATCTTTGCAAAAAGAACGGGCCAGCAGTATAAATTACTTGAGATTGCAATCTGTGTTGTAAAAGTCCCTCAGCCATGAATCCTTGAAATGATGCCCAATCTGATCGCATTTTGGCGATCGCTACTCCTAAATCTGCCAAACTATTAATCTGAGACTCATCTACAGATATATGCATTGGGAAGGTTGTATCGTAAAGCAAGCCATACTGATAAATCAACTCACCATAAAAATCTTCTAGCAAGCTAGTGTGCAAAGCACGATAATCTTCTGGAGTGGGAAGTACAAAAGCTGAAGCTAAAGCTTCGGCAACAAATACCAACACTCCCACCTGTTTTTGGTGAATTTCAAATACCCTCAAAGCATCTTCTAATCCAGTAATATAACGTCCACTAACACTCATTTCGTAGCGCGAACCCAGTCCATAAGATAGTGCATACTGAGAATACTCACGCCAAGCAATATCAGGCCCTGAGAAAAATAGCGATAAAAAACCCTCCATCGCCAAGTGCAGTGGCAGAAATCTCAATCGATTACCCGATTCTCGCTTTGCCATGCGATGCATCAAGCGCACACTTGCACAACCACAGTCCAGACGCTTACCGTCAGGTTTTACCATCTGTCCACCAAATGCTGCTACTGGACTGCCATCATCACTCCAAGACATCACCAACCCGTGGGGTACATAAGAAAAGTATTTCATACCTGGTTGCGTCATCTCACCTTCAACACAGACAACGCTAATGTCTTCGTTATAGGCACGGCGTAGCAAACGCAAGTCACCCCGCACCTGATGCCGCAATAAGGGTACAATCCGCACAGCTCCCCGTATTTGCGAAGGCGCAATTTCTAGTCCTTTTAAAGATATATTTGTTAATAATTTATTTTTTTGTGCCATTTTTTATACAAATAGGGTGTGTTATGGCTTCAACCTAACACACCGTGTTATCTGGCTACTATCATTTTATTTTTACTGTTCCCTGTTCTGTTACCTAAATATATAATTTATTTTGCACGACTGCTTATATTTTAGTTAATCGCTGCCTAATCACTTCAGGTAATCGTTCTGGATACTTAGAAAAATAAAAGATTTTTAATAAAAGAAAATTGAAATTACGAGCTAACCGAATTTGCCATTGCCCCATTAAGGATAATGTTTTAACATAATTATCAAATAAGTATTTGATTCGTGCTAAGCTGGTTCCTCTTGCAGCATCATCAAATGTTTTGGTTCCTGGATAATATCTATAGTTCCCCCAAGTCTCATTAAAATATTTAACATGAGATGAACAAACCGCTTTTAAGAGGAAATCTATATCCATTAGATAATGTTCTTCTACATCATAGAGTCCGATTTGCTGATGCAATGATTTGTGATAGAAGTAAGCAGACGGATTTACAGGATAAGAAGCATCAATAATACCATGATCGTTAATGCGCCTTTCTAACAGTAAATCAATCGTTCGTAATCGTTTAGGTTTATTAATATAAATTAGTTTATCTTTCTGATTTAAAACATTACAGTTGCCAACAATTAAACTAGGCTCTGGCAAAGTTGAGAAAATTTCGTATATGTGATTAAGAACATTTATTTCATAAAAATCATCGACATTTAAAACACCAACAATCTGTCCTTGTGCCATAGCAATTCCTTTATTGATGGCATCAGATTGTCCTCGATCCTTTTCACTAATCCAGCGGATGTGAGGATATTGATTGGCTTTATCCTTAATAATGTCTACTGTTTTGTCGCTTGAACCTCCATCTACAATGATATGCTCCACTTCTAAACAGTTTTGGTCAATGACAACTTGAAGACAAGATTCTATAAATTTTTCCCCGTTATAAACTGGTGTAATTATACTAATCATAAAGTTATATAAAGTTTCAATTTGCCTTATTTTTATAGGCGACGGCTTAGCGTATCCGTTTTCTTACTGGTTTGCGGTGGGATCAGTCACACCTAACGAAGTTGCAAACTGCTCTTATGTTAAATCAATATAAATAACTTCTGGTTGGTTGATTATCAAAGGTTTTTGATGTTCATTTAGCTTGATTTCTACTACTTTATATGATCAGCGGTATATATTTCATTACATCGTAGTAGTGCTAAAGCTAAATTGCAAGTTCGAGAATATACCGAAATTTATAATTAAACTCATTTAGCTTGCGTAATTATTCTAGAGCATATTTAGTATAATTTATTACTTAAAGTTTTATGTACCAACAGTCTCATAACACCATATTTTAAGAATAGATTTCTTGCAAAAATACTTGAACCGTCAGAGACTCAAGTCTCTGCCTAATAGCAAA
>NZ_JCACKM010000131.1:0-20026 GCF_059505385.1 Desmonostoc vinosum | reverse complement strand
TACACAAAGTACTTAGTCTGGTCAGATAGGCTTTTTCAAGCCCCCGCCTTTAGGCATGGGGTTTCTGACGTTTCTACAGTTCATCTACTTATCTAATAAGTATTATTAAACACTATAATTTGAGAAAAATATAGCTGAAAAACTTTAATCTCAATAAAAGTTAAAAAGCATTAGTTACTCACTGACATTTCAGAGCTTTTATACAGTTGAAGACTAATATGTAAGATGCGTCAGTTCGAGCTACCCTGAGCTTATCGCTAAAATATTCGTACTGAAATACCCTACTAACCAGCTACTAACTAGCTCCTATTTTCAAGTTAGACACCCATGCTAGTAGGTTGGGTTAAACGAAGTGAAACTCAACAAACACAGAAACAGAAATGCAGAGAGTTTTCACAATTTTTCATTCCCCAGGATTTCTTTCAACAATTCCTACTAAAACACTCACTAATGCTTCTAAATCATCAGGTAGCGAATAGATTGTCAGGTCTTCAGTGATGCGTTGAGATTTCACATCCAGCATTCCAAACCGCCAGACATCACCAATTGTGACTGCTCCATATAAAATGGTTTGTTCTTCAATTTGAGATAGTGCAATTAATTCTACCGCCAGTTGCGTAAATCCCCTGGTAATATCATCATTTTTGGCTTCTACAACTAACAAGCTTTGTTTTGCTCTTAATAAGTAATCAAGATTTCCTTTCAGCCATTTAGTTACTGAAAGTGGATATTCAATACGGAGTTGACAATTACAATAATATGTAGCAACTTCTAATAATATCGGTGCTACAAGAGTTTCTCTACGAGCAGTTTCACTTGTTAGGCTGACACGAGGGAGAGTGCGTTCAATGCGGTCTTTTAGTTCTTCTATTTTGTCGAGAACTTTTTGAGTTTTTGGTAACAATAATTTTGCTCGGATGAGAGTATAGCCAAATTCTGACAATATTTCCTCTGGCTCATAGCTCATTTCAAAATAGGAGCGAAAAGTATATTCTCTGTCTTCTTGAAGAAGTTTGGGTTTAGGCATACTTGACTCAACTCTATATTCATTCTAGCTATGCCCAGAAACTAGCTATCACGCTTTTAGTTTAGCATTTTATATCTTAAAGAAGTTTTGTTTTTTGTTCATCTGTGCAGTTTTTTGGAAAACAGCAATTTTTTTGCAAATTCATTTTATAAATTAGCTTGATTGCTTTTAACCTAGAAAATAACTGCCGATAAGACTCCTTTCACAGTAAAAATATGAAAATACTGATACTGAATGCTGGATCGAGTAGCCAAAAAAGTTGTCTATATGAAATAAATGAAACTCTACCAAACGAAGCACCCGAACCTCTTTGGCAAGGAAAAGTCAACTGGACTCAAGACCGGGGTGTGGCGGAAATTAAAGTAAAAACGATTACAGGTGCAACGCTGCAAGAAGAAATTTATGGCGACTCTCGGCAAGCACATGTGGCTTATATGCTTTACACTCTGACTCGTGGTGCTACTAAGGTAATCGGTCAGTTATCAGAGATTGATGTTGTGGGACATCGTGTGGTACATGGTGGACAAAATTACCGCAACAGTGTGATCATTACTGAGGAAGTAAAAAAAGCGATCGCCAGTCTATCAAACCTAGCTCCTGCACATAATCCAGCTGCTTTAGAAGGTATAGAAGCGATTGAGCAAAGCTTAGGCGAAGTTCCCCAGGTGGCAGTATTCGATACCGGATTTCACTCGACTTTACCTGATGCCGCCGCCATCTATCCCGGCCCCTATGAATGGGTTGAGCAAGGTATCCGTCGCTATGGGTTTCATGGTATCAGTCACCAATACTGTTCTGGGCGTGCCGCTACCATCCTGGGCCGAGATTTAGCATCTCTCAAATTAATTACATGCCATCTGGGTAACGGTTGCTCATTGGCAGCGATTAAAAATGGTCGTAGCATTGACACAACGATGGGATTTACTCCCCTCGATGGGTTAATGATGGGTAGTCGTTGCGGTTCTCTCGACCCAGGTATTCTAATTTATCTGTTGCGACAATCTCATTACTCTGCTGAAAGACTTGATTATGTATTAAATAAAGCTTCTGGTTTACGAGGAATTTCGGGAGTGTCCAGTGATGTACCGCAAGTCACCGAAGCGATCGCTCAAGGCAATTACCGCGCCCAACTAGCATGGGATATGTATGTACATCGCTTACGATCTGGCATTGGGGCAATGCTTGCCAGTTTGGGGGGATTAGATGCCTTAGTATTTACGGCTGGTGTAGGCGAAAAATCTCCCGGAATTCGCCAAGCTGCCTGTGAAGCCTTTGGATTTTTGGGAGTAAAAATTGACTCAGAAAAAAACCAGCATCACCCCGTAGATGAGGATATTGCTACTGCCGATTCAGCTGTACGGGTTTTAGTAATACACACTCAGGAAGATTGGGCCATCGCTCAACAATGTTCAGTAGTGCTGAATAAAAACCCATAACTAAAGTAGCGTCACCTGAAGGGAGCGCCCAGATGTAATTTCAATGACGATTAGCTTAGCCTGCAAGTGTGGGAAAAAATAACCGTATGTAGCTAGATAAAATAGCTTCGCCACCAAATAATGTAATTACAGCCCCTAAAGCGAGAAAAGGCCCAAAAGGTATTTTTTGCCCAAGTTTATGCCTCGATAACATCATGATGCTGCCACCAAATAATGCTCCCACAGCACAAGCGATAAAACCTGCTAAGAGTAAGTACCTCCAACCTAACCAAGCCCCCATCATCGCTGCTAATTTAGCATCACCCGCACCCATTGCGGCTTTGCCAAAGGCAATTGCACCTAAGATGGCGATCGCATCAAATAACCACAAACCTAAGACAGCACCACCTACCGCCCTCATGAGGTGATGCACTATTTCTATCCAACTACCAGAAAGCAAGCAGCCAAGCACCATTTGAAACACAATTCCCAATACCAACCCTGACTGAGTAAGTGGGTTGGGTAAGGTCATGGTATCTAGGTCAATCAGCGATAAAGCTAATAACCAGCTACAAAAAGCCCAGTAGCCTATTGTTAAAATTGAGACTTTAAATACTAAAAAAATCAGTAAAAATAACATGCCCGTCACCATCTCTACCACTGGATAGCGGACAGAAATTTTACTTTTGCAATAACGACATCGCCCTCTTAACTGTAACCAGCCAAATACTGGTACATTATCATAAGCTTTGAGTTGGTTTAGGCAATGGGGGCAGCGAGAAGGCGGCCAGAGAATTGACAAGCCAGCAGGTAGCCGATAAACAACTACATTGACAAAGCTACCAATAGATGCACCCAAAGCTAAGACAATCAGACTCGCCGGGACGACGATCAAAATGTCCACATAATTGTTTGTCATTTGTCATTTGTCATTTGTCCTTTGTCATTTGTCTTGTATCTTTCGCTATTTGTCGATAGTTAAATTCTCTTGACTAATGACTGATGACTATTGACTATTGACTAATACATATGTGATTCAATCTGATTTAAGGGTACAAAGCATTCTTGAGGTAGCAGAACTGGATTGGTCGTGAAAATTACCTTGCCTCGATGAGTTACGCGATTAATTGCTACGCCTGAAGGTTGTCCGGCTATTTCGGGATGTACCTCACAGTGGGTGTAGTAGATCATTCCAGCAGCTCTGATCACGGCGGGATCAATCAAAGGCGACTGGTTCTTTGAGGCGGTGAAATTTGCTTGTCCTTGTCGTAAAGCGTACACTATTAGATGTTATTTGCTTGCTAGATTTGCTTTAGTCTATCCGATACTTTCGGCAAAGGTTGCCAAATTGTCAGGTTTAGATGAAAAAAATTATTTTTTTTCGAGAATTTGAATTAGTGCGTCGCCCATAGCGCGGCAACCCAATAAATTCGTTCCTGGAGAGATTATATCTCCTGTGCGATCGCCTTGTTCTAAAACTTGCAACACGGCGTTTTCGATTAAGTCTGCTGCTGCTGGTTGGTTTAAACCATAGCGTAACATCATTGCCGCACTCAAAACTTGTGCTAGAGGGTTAGCTTTATCAAGTCCAGCAATATCTGGGGCAGAACCATGAACTGGTTCAAATACGCCAGGCCCACTAGCGCCTAAGCTAGCAGATGGTAACATGCCAATACTACCGGTGAGCATGGCGGCAGCATCAGAGAGGATATCACCAAACAAATTGCCTGTGACAATCGTATCGAACTGCTTGGGTGCGCGTAGCAGTTGCATTGCAGCATTATCTACATATATATGAGACAGTTCGATATCGGGATATTCTTGCGAAAGTTTGGTGATGCGATCGCGCCACAACTGAGATACTTCTAATACGTTCGATTTATCTACAGAACAGAGTTTACCTTTGCGTTTGCGTGCTGTTTCAAACGCTACTCGTCCAATACGTTCAATTTCTGATTCGGTGTAAGCCATTGTATTCACACCACGTTTCTCACCAGTTTCTGTAGTAAAAATTCCCTTGGGTTTACCGAAGTAAATTCCACCTGTGAGTTCACGCACCACCATAATATCGACGCCTTCGACAACTTCGCGTTTCAAAGTCGAAGCATCAATTAACTGGGGTAAAATTTTTGCTGGACGCAAATTGGCAAACAGTTCCAAACCTGCGCGTAGTCCCAACAAACCCGCTTCTGGACGTAAATGTGATGGCAATGAATCCCACTTATAACCACCAATAGCTGCGAGTAATACAGCGTCACTGTTGCGGCATGTATCTAGGGTAGCAGCGGGTAGAGGTTCGCCCGTAGCATCAATTGCTACACCACCAATCAAAGCTTCTTGGAAGTCAAACTGAATATCAAATTGTTTCCCTACGACTTTCAGCACATCTACCGCCACTGCCATAATTTCGGGGCCAATGCCATCGCCAGGGAGTAGGGTAACGTGGTAGTTCTGAGTCATAGCTGGTTTTTATGAGGTAGATGTTCAATCAAAAAGAAATGCTTGCAGATTAAATATCATACCGAGCAAGTGTACCAAACTGTCGTTCGTTTTCAGAAAAAACCGTGAGGAAATTCAACTTTGGGCGATCGCGTCGGTATGTAGTACAGTGACACGGAGACGCGGAGAATTTTTTGACGGTGATAGCTAAGGGGTAAATATATCCAGCTTTACATAGAATTGGTATAAGTTCCAGATATTTACAGAAATGCGATCGCACTAAACACTTAGGAAAAATTGTTTCTAGCTTAAAAGGCTTAATCAAGATTTAGCAAAGATCCTGTAATGCTACTGACATCAAAAAATATTTGCCCTAAAATCAAAAACATAAAAGTAAAAAAACTATCCGCTAGAAATTAAGTGTAAAACTTTTACAAAATACCTCGTATTTATGTTTAAATTTTGAATTGTTTAATATTTATTCAGTAAAACTAACAACTATTAGCTAATTTAATTTGTCAAATAGATTGGGTTGTTAGCTGAAAGATTATGGAATTATACCTAATGCCTCTCAAATTTTAGAAGAATTATCCAGTCTCCATTACCTAATAAAGTAACTGTTATTTAACAATGAATCACTCTTCTACAAATACAACTAATTTTCATCACTACACTTTACAGCAGACTCAGCTTGGTAAGATGTGTGGCTCCAGGCTGTTATTTCGCGATCGCTATGAAATACTACAAATTTTAGGTAGAGGTGGTTTTGGTATTACTTTTCTAGCTAAAAATGTTGTCCTGCCAGGGAATCCCCTATGTGTAATTAAACAACTGTCTCCAAAAATCACAAATACTCAAAGTTGGCAAAAGACATGCGATCGCTTTGCCAAAGAAGCCAAAACATTAGCTCAACTCGGTAGTCACTCGCAAATTCCCCTACTTTTAGACTACTTTGAAGCAAACGGAGAGTTTTATCTCGTTCAAGAATATATACAGGGTTCTACTTTAGCGCGAGAAGTGCGGCGCACGGGCCCCAAAAGCGAAGCCGAAGTCAAACAGTTTTTACAAGAATTACTACCAGTATTACAGTATCTCCATAAACATCATGTGATTCATCGGGATATCAAACCCCAAAATTTGTTGCGCGACCAAGCCGACCAACGGATAGTACTAATTGATTTTGGTGCAGTCAGAGACGAATTAACCAATGCTTATGAACATTCACTCCACAACATAGCTAACACTAGTTTTGTTGGGACTATGGGATTTGCCCCACCAGAACAATTTTCTTTACGTCCAGTTTATGCCAGCGATATTTATGCTCTGGGTATGACTTGTATTTATTTGTTAACTAGTAAAGGGCCCTTAGAATTTAACTACGACTCTGATACGGGTGAAATCTGTTGGCGAGAAGAAGTCAGCGTGAGTGACGATTTCGCTGATGTTTTAAGCAAAATGGTGAAAGTTCCTCTAGCCGATCGCTTCAAGAGTGCAGACGAGGCGATCGCCGCCTTGGGTACAAAAAACTACTCACATAGTTTCGCTGACTGTTTAACAATCCAACCACTAACAAATAACCAAATTAACCAACAACAAAACTCTCAAGCTTACGTTCCACCTACTGTAAGAACTGCTAATGCTATTCGAGAGTGGCAAGCAAAGCGTAATGCTAAAAAATCTCATACTTTCAGTTAAATAGTTACTAAAATCAAGTATCAAATAAACACAATCAATATCAGCAATTTTTCATCTTAAAAATAAATTCAGTAAGGATTTTAACAGTAATTAGGAGTTCAAGATGCTTAAATAACAATAAATTGGTTAAATACTTAAGACTAGACTATTTATCGTTATACAAGCAAAAATACCAAATCTAGCAATTTAAACAGTTTTTCGATTTAGCTTATTATATAATCGAGAAAATAATTATTTTTATGGCTCTCGCGGTTTTCCAATTTTGAGGAAAACTGACTACCATTTAATAAGTAATTCCCCAATCCCAAAGCAGGGTTTTCTACCAAGTGTTCGAGAGTCAATTCTTTTAAGGGAAAATTCGGGGCAAGCTTAACACAAATTTTTATGCAGTCGCGCCTGTCAGATCATGATCTGCTGCCTAAATCCCGATTGCTCAAATCCCCTAAATCCCAATGGAAAGAAGACTTGCCAAAATTGTGGTACTCCCCTAGTGCCACTTTTGAGAAATCGCTTCCGTGTCATCCGAGTACTTTCAGATGAAGGGGGATTTGGCAGAACCTATCTATCAGAAGATACAGATAAATTAAACGAACGCTGCGTTATTAAGCAATTAGCTCCGAAATTCCAAGGAACTTGGTCGCAAAAAAAAGCGATGGAGTTATTTGGTGAGGAAGCGCAGCGACTGCAAGAACTCGGAGAACATGCTCAAATTCCTACTTTGATGGCTTATTTTGAGCAAGACAACTGCTTATATTTAGTGCAGCAATTTGTCAATGGCGAAAATTTGTTAAAGGAGTTACAGCAGCGAAAAAGTTATAGCGCTAAAGATATTCAAGCCATTTTGTTAGATTTACTATCTGTTCTCAAGTTCATTCACGATCGCGGAGTGATTCATCGCGACATTAAACCAGAAAATATTATCCGGCGTAAAAGTGATGACAAATTAAACTTAATTGATTTTGGTTCTGCCAAACAGTTAACAGCCAGAGTGCAAAATAAAACTGGCACATCAATTGGTTCCCATGGGTATTCACCAATTGAACAAATTAGGGATGGTAAAGCCTACCCAGCTAGCGACTTATTTGGTTTAGGGGCCACCTGTTTTCACCTGCTAACAGGAATTTCTCCCTTTCAATTGTGGACGGAACAAGGGTATGCTTGGGTCTCCAATTGGCAAGAATATTTACGCAAACCACTGAACGCTGAATTGGCTCAAGTTATCAGTAAACTGTTAGCAACAGACATCCAACAGCGTTACCAATCTGCTGATGAAGTCATCAAAGACTTGACGCGAAAACAACCACTGATACTGCCACCAGCTACCAAGCCAACAATCAAAACACCAAAGCAGCCAAAATCTTCACGCAGAAAATACACCATACTCAGACTTTTGATCTTAGCCAGTGCTGTCATCTTATTGTTAGGATTTGATGAATCTTGGTATAAACAAATTCGCCGTTTGCAAACTAGTCTTGCTTCTACTCTCAATCAAGAGAAAAAGAATTCAGCTAACAGCGAAGCCGTTCTGGGTCAATCTCCCAAAATTGCTTTAGGAGATATTACTTTAGCTAATACCATTAAAGCCCACGACGAATCGGTTTTATCAATTGCCATCAGCCCCGATAGTAAGACAATAGCTAGTAGTGGCGATCGCACCATCAAACTCTGGAATCTGGCCACAGGAAAAGAAATTTTCGCCCTCAACGGACATTCTCAACGAGTGAATGTCGTAGCCATCAGCTTAGATGGTAAAACCCTAGTTAGTGGTAGTGATGACAGCACCATCAAAATTTGGAATCTCGCTAAAAAAGAGCAAATTCGTACCTTATATGGACATACCGACTCGGTTCATGCCCTAGCCATCAGCCCAGATGGTCAAACCCTAATTGATGGCAGTGATGATAACACTATCAAAGTCTGGAATTTGACCACAGGACAAAAAATTCGCACATTAGCAGGACATACATTTTGGGTCAGGTCAGTAGCTATTAGTCCCGATGGTAACACCCTTGCCAGTGGTGGTTTTGACAAAACAATCAAACTGTGGAATCTCAGCAAAGGACGCCTCATTCACACACTCAAAGGCAACGCCCAAACAGTCACATCCGTAGCCA
The DNA here is from genome assembly GCF_059505385.1 of Desmonostoc vinosum. Lineage (NCBI taxonomy): Bacteria > Bacillati > Cyanobacteriota > Cyanophyceae > Nostocales > Nostocaceae > Desmonostoc > Desmonostoc vinosum. The sequence goes on along the minus strand of NZ_JCACKM010000131.1, from coordinate 11,336 downwards.
TTAGCCCAGATGGTAGCATCCTTGCCAGTGGTAGCCGCGATCGCACCATCAAATTATGGAATATTGCCACCGGAGATGAAATTCGCACACTCACAGGTCATGCCAACACCATCACATCCCTTGCCTTCAGCCCAGATGGTCAAACCCTAGTTAGCGGTGGCCGCGATCGCACCATCAAACTATGGAACATTGCCACCGGAGAAGAAATTCTCACATTGACAGGGCACACCAAAACCGTGACATCCGTAGCCATTAGCCCAGATAGCAAAACCCTCGTCAGTAGCAGCGATGACGCTACCATCAAGATTTGGCAAGTCAGTCGATAAAGGCAATCGTCTTAATACAAACCTTTAACGCAGGTCGCAGGTCGTTTTTGTAACGGGGATTTATACCCCGCTCCAAAAACTTTGGACGAAGTCCGGTTTTAGACCTGATTGTTTTGATCAAAACTTTTGATAATTTCCTGTTCCCTATTTTTAAAGCAAAGAACTTCTAAAATAAGAAATAACGTTGAGCCATAGGTAAATAAGAAGCAGGTTCACAAGTTAACAATTCACCATCAGATCTCACCTCATAAGTTTCTGGATTGACTTCAATATGTGGGGTAGCATCGTTATGCTTCAAATCCTTTTTCATGACATCTCGTGTATGAGAAACTGCTTCGATGCGACTAGTTAAACCAAGCTGTTCAGGTACACCTAAATCTAAAGCTTTTTGGGAAACAAAAGTAATTGAAGTCGCCTTGATCGCACCCCCAAAAGCACCAAACATTGGGCGCATATGCACAGGTTCAGGTGTAGGAATACTGGCGTTGGGGTCGCCCATTTGTGCCCAAACAATCATACCTCCTTTAATCACCATTTCTGGTTTGACGCCAAAAAAGGCAGGTTTCCACAGACACAAGTCAGCGAATTTCCCTTCTTCAATAGAACCAACAAGATGAGAAATCCCATGAGCTAGCGCCGGATTAATAGTATATTTTGCAACATAGCGTTTAGCTCTATAATTATCGTGGTTTTCCCCAGCAACAGAAATACCTCCTCTCTGGACTTTCATTTTGTGGGCAGTTTGCCAAGTCCGCACAATCACTTCCCCAATTCTTCCCATCGCCTGAGAATCGGAAGACATGATGCTAATCACACCCAGATCATGCAGAATATCTTCAGCTGCGATCGTTTGTGGGCGAATTCTAGAATCGGCAAATTTGACATCTTCCTCAATGTTGGGGTCGAGGTGATGGCACACCATTAACATATCTCGGTGTTCGGCTAGGGTGTTGATGGTGTAGGGACGAGTGGGATTTGTAGAACCAGGTAAAACATAAGGTTCACTACAGACTTTGAGAATATCTGGTGCATGACCACCACCTGCGCCTTCGGTATGGAAGGTATGAATCACACGTTGTTTAAAAGCCCTGATAGTATCTTCAACAAATCCCGCTTCGTTGAGGGTGTCAGTATGGATAGCAACTTGCACATCTTCTTCATCTGCAACACCGAGACAAGTATCAATAGCCGCAGGAGTAGTTCCCCAATCTTCATGTAGTTTTAAACCGATTGCACCAGCAGCCACTTGTTGTACTAAGCCATCCCGCACACTGGTATTGCCTTTGCCCAAGAAACCCAAGTTAATAGGAAAAGCATCAGCAGCTTGTAACATGCGGTGAATATACCAAGGGCCGGGGGTGCAAGTTGTAGCAGTAGTCCCAGCGGCTGGCCCTGTACCACCGCCAATCATGGTTGTGATCCCCGCAGCTAGGGCAGTTTCAATTTGCTGGGGACAAATAAAGTGAACGTGGGTATCGATCGCACCCGCCGTTACAATTCTCCCCTCCGCAGCGATCGCCTCTGTGCCCGGCCCGATAATAATATCAACGTGATCTTGAGTATTAGGATTGCCAGCTTTGCCAATTTTGTAGATTTTCCCGTTTTTAATCCCGATATCAGCTTTCACAATGCCCCACCAGTCGAGAATCAAGGCATTAGTAATCACTGTATCGACAGCACCATCTTGGCCTTCACCATTGATAAAAGGGGATTGCCCCATCCCATCGCGGATGACCTTACCACCACCAAATTTTACCTCCTCACCGTAAATAGTACGGTCTTCCTCTACTTCAATAAACAACTCAGTATCAGCAAGGCGGACGCGATCGCCCACCGTCGGGCCGAACATTGCGGCATAGTCTCGTCGATTGATCCGATAACTCATGGTTTCTCCTTAAGGAATTAGGGAGTAGGGAGTGGGGAGTAGGGAGTGGGGAATTGGAAATGGGGAACTTGTACTGAGCGAAGTCGAAGTATTAGGAATGGGGAATTGTCATTTGTCATTTGTTATTGATTATTCTCCGCGTTCCCTCATCTCCCAGTCACTGAGCGAAGTCGAAGTGCATCCCCCTAACTAGCTTGCAAATAATCTATGAACTAACTTTTGATGCCGCATTTGGGCAATATCGATCGCTGGTGTACAAGACCACATTTGATCTAAGCGCAAAGATACACCAATTTCGTAAGTTGCTTCTATATCTGGTGCTAACTGGAGTAAAACTTGTTGGGCTTGGAGGTGTCCTAGAATACTCAAGCGAATGGCAGCACCTAATAAGCCGGTAATCAAGCTATGCAAAAATGCTAAGACTGTATCCTGTTGGCTTAATCCTGCAACTCTACCAACGACTGCAAAGATTACTGGATGTAAGCAGTGAATTTCTCCTTTAATAGCATATCGATTCAGGATTTCTAATTGCGAGTCTTGCCAAGTCGAACTCGCAACCATCAATAAAGCACGTCCACTTTTACGTGCTGTTTCACGAGTTTTTTCTACTAAGGTTTGAGCAAATAGTTGGGTGTCTGCTTGTTGCACAGCTGCCATATCCGCGATCGCACTTCCTCGGTAAGCATGGATTAAGGCTACAATATCCGTCGGCCCTACCTTATTCAGCAATAGCAATTGCAAAAAAACTTGCAACTCCTGTGCCGAAAGCAGCTGATTTTCTTGCACTAAAGCTTCTAACCCATGAGAAAGCGTAAAAGAACCAGAAGGAAAAAAAGAATCAGACAACTGCATTAAAGCCAGTTGTTGAGCAACAAAAGATTGACTCATCTGTTTGGGGACTGGAGAATTGAGAATAGGGAAGTAAAGCCTACGGCATAGCTTCGCTTAGAGCGAGGTACGAGCGGAAGGAGCGTCATTACGAATTACGTTAGCGTAGCGTTAGCGAGTCCTCGAGCGTCATTACGAATTACGAATTAATCCTTGTGTGCGTGTTGCGAAAAGTTAAGTTGTTCTTTGGGCGATCGCCATTCATAATCTATTTGTAAGTCAGGAATAGCAAAGTTGCGAATTGTTGCTTCTATAACTTCTGCATCTATAACTAACTCTACGTAGATTTTGCCGTCGTGAACGATAATCGGCCAGTGATGATTACCTAAAACGTGACCTAAATGGATTAAGTCAATGACGCGGTTACTTACAGGTTCGGTAAAACTTAGTACCATTACCTGATACTCTTGTAGGTGAATCAGTAGTAACTTTCCCTCTTGGGTGACAAAGATATCACCTTCTTGCAGTGACCAATCTCGACTTTTGACAATTCCCACATCTGTACCGGAAGTAGCGCGGGTGTGAATTCGTCCTTTACGGCTATCCGTTGGACTTAAATAAACTTCTAAGCACTCTTCTATCCGTTCGGATAGGCTAGCATTCTCTGTAATATTACCGAGGTAAGTTTCTGCTAGTTCAATCATTTTGATGACTCCGCACGCAATTTAAGGCGTATTGTAGATAGTTTTTGAGTCCGTGAGTACCATTCGCTATAGTTCTAATCAATAGACCTTTAGCTTGGGGTAAGAGTGAACTTGCTACCATGACGCCAGGACAGTTGGCTGCTTCTATATTTTCTAGGTTTTGACTCAGTAATTGTAAATTTAGTTGGGGTTGGATCACTATCAAATTGCCAAGGATAGGGGAAGGAGCAAAAAGATTACTATGTTTAAAAGGGTTGAGGTTGCCTGCTAAACGCATAGCATCGGTAAACCATAAATCTCCTGCAAGTGAAGTGACTTGCAAGCGACTAAAGTAGTGTTGAAAGTCGTAAAATTCTCCTCTAGCCAATCTCCCAGGTACAATAATTTCACTCCAAAAAAGTTTTGCTTGGGGATGACATTTAAGAAAAATTGTTTGTTCTAAAATGGCATCCTTAAAAAGGATAATCGGTTCAGGAACAAACTCTAAAGTTGCTCCTTCACCAATTTCGATGTCATAATACGCGATCGCTTTTGTATCTGCAATCGGCATAGGATGAACTTTTGTTGCAGATTGATCTCTTAGGTAAAGATGAGTATTTGCAGCAAGTTGCAAGGAGATATGCAATTGATCATTTGCCAGTAACCCAGGTGAGCTACTGGTAATATATAGATAAGCATGACGAGGATTATTAATATCAGAGCGAAAAGTGCGAGAGATGCCCAAAGGATAAGCAGTGTATTGATAACTAACAATTGTATATCCTTGGCGATCGCACTCCAGCCTTAACTCTAAATTTTTTGTACGTTTAGGAATTTCTCACCTCCCCATTCCCCATACTTCTCCTGTCGCAAGATCCCGCAGGGTACGACTTCGCTCAGCACAAGTTCCCCATTCTCAATCTCTGATTACAGTAGAATTATGAAATAGAACAGTCTCCAGAATAAAGTTGACGACTTGATCTAACCCTTCTCCCGTTTTGCAATTAGTGTAAGCAATGGGTTTTCCTCGTCGGTATAAAGGAGCTTGTTGACGAATTAAATCTAAATCAGCACCCACATAGGGAGCAATATCAATTTTATTGATGACTACTAAATCGGCTTGAGCAAAACCTGGGCCTTTTTTGCGAGGAATATCATCTCCTGCTCCTACATCGATGACAAAGATATAAGAGTCTACCAAATCATAGCTAAAGGTGGAAGCCAGATTATCACCCCCACTTTCAACGAAAATGATATCTAATTGCGGGTAAAGCAACTCCAAATCCTTTACCGCCAACAAATTCATCGATGGATCTTCTCGAATAGCCGTATGGGGACAGCTACCCGTTTCTACGCCAATGATGCGTTCAGGAAGCAGAAATCCCCGACTTTTGAGACGATCTGCATCTTCAGTAGTTAATAAATCATTGGTGACAACTGCTACTTCAATGCCTCTTGTCATCAACATAGGAACAACACACTCTAAAAGAGCCGTTTTCCCACTACCAACAGGGCCTCCTACCCCCAACCTTGCTACCGATTTTGACACGCCAATCTCCTGATTTTTGACTAAAAATAAACGCAATTAATCGCATCTTGATAAAAAATATCCAACACCCGACGTTTCGCCTATAATTACGAATTAGTTAAAGCCCCATTAATTAGTCCATTAAAACCATAAATCTCACGATTACCTGCGAAAGGAACTAATTCAACTTCCTTAGCATCTTCGTCTATTGGTTCAAATCTCACAGCTGTTCCTGCTGGAATATTTAAACGCATTCCTCTAGTTTTATCTTCTGGACTAAACCGTTCAAAAGGAATAATTTCTCTGACTTGATCTATATAGATAACTTCCGCAAACTTCAAAGCAGAATTGACTTCATAAAAGTGAAAATGAGACCCTACTTGAATTGGGCGATCGCCTGTATTTTTTACTAAAACTGTGATGATATCTCGCCCTGCGTTAATTTCGATATCCCCATCTTTAGTAATTATTTCTCCTGGAATCATGAGCATCCTCAATTATAAAAGTTATCGAAACAATCTGGTCTAAAACCGGACTTCGTCCCGCTACGCTAACGTTTTTTCAGGCAAAAAGTTTTTGGATCTGAGTATAAATTTCCGTGACAAAAACAGTTTCCTGCCTCCTGCCTTCGTTAAGAGCTTGCTAAGGGAACAATTGCTCTACGAATTGGTTGATGTACAGTAACTAATTTTGTTCCATCAGGAAAAGTAGCTTCTATTTGCACTTCATGAATCATTTCGGGTATGCCTTCCATCACATCATCTTTGCCTAAAATATTCGTGCCGTAACTCATTAATTCTTCTACAGTTTTACCTTCTCTTGCACCTTCTAAAATAGCGGCAGAAATATAGGCAACTGCTTCAGGATAATTCAGCTTTAATCCCTTTTCTCTGCGTCTTTCTGCTAACAATGCTGCTGTAAAAACTAGCAATTTATCTTTCTCTTGAGGTGATAATTGCATACAATTTTCCCTTGGTTTTTACTTTAAGTTTCCTGTACAATTTTATATTGTGCGATTCTATATTTAGTAAATATTCGTCAATATTTAAGTGATGGGGGATCTGAATCACCGTTAACCACTCAAATACGGTGCGTTAGCCTACGCCTAAACGCGGCGTGGCTTTAACAGTTGACCATCATGGTAGCAAATCAAGCATTGTGAGATTAAGGTGTCGCAATGTGTGACATACTCCCGCGCGGGGAGTATGTCTGTTTCAGCTAAAATTTTGAATTACGAATTAATCTCACCCCCTAGCCGCAAACGCCTGGTAGTGTAAAAATATTCCTACTTTCATAGCTGCAAAAAACAAACCATGACAATGCATCCTACTCTCCAACGTGCATTTACTAACCGCCGTGTCCTTAAGGTGATCAGCGGCTTGAATAACTTCGACGCTCATAACGTCGCCGCTACTATCAACGCTGCCGAGCTTGGCGGTGCTACTTTTGTCGATATCGCCGCCGATCCTGCCTTAGTTCAACTTGCTAAGAGTTTGACAAATTTACCTATTTGTGTATCAACAGTAGAACCAGAAAAATTTGTCCAGGCTGTAGCTGCTGGTGCTGATTTGATTGAAATTGGTAATTTCGATTCTTTTTATGCTCAAGGACGCCGCTTTGAGGCTCTTGAGGTGTTGGCGCTAACTCACCAAACCCGCGCTCTCCTACCGGAAATCACCTTATCTGTTACCGTTCCTCACATCCTGAAATTAGATCAACAGGTACAGCTAGCCGAGGAATTGGTAAAAGCTGGAGCGGACATGATCCAAACAGAAGGTGGTACTAGCAGTAACCCAGTGAACCCCGGAACTCTGGGTTTAATTGAAAAAGCTGCTCCCACTTTGGCAGCAGCTTACGAGATTTCCCGCGTAATATCAGTACCAGTATTGTGTGCTTCAGGTATTTCTAGCGTTACAGCACCATTAGCGATCGCCGCCGGTGCTGCTGGTGTTGGTGTCGGTTCTGCCATCAATCAACTCAATAGCGAAGTAGCGATGATCGCTGCTGTGCGTGGCTTAGTAGAAGCTTTGGGTACTGCTTGGGCGATCGCCTAGTTGGTAAGCTTCAGAAGACACGGAGAAGGAGAAGACGCGGAGAGAGGGAGACACGGAGACGCGGAGAAACTTTCATTTACATTCCCCGCGTCCCCGCGTCCCCGGTCTCCACCTCCCCGCGTCCCCACCTCCCTGCGTCCCCACCTCCCCGCGTCCCCGCGTCCCCATCTCCCCGCGTCCCCGCGTCTCCGCGTCCCCGTGTCCTCTTCCCCAATTCCCTCATCCCAAACAATCCTTCAGTGCATAAACCACCTTATTTAACTGCTCTTCTGTGAGTTCGGGAAACATGGGCAAAGATATGACTTCATGGCAAGTTTGCTCTGCTACTGGCAAATCTCCCGGTTGATAGCCCAGGTTTTGGTAAACTGGCTGTAAATGTAATGGCTTGGGATAGTAAACCATTGAACTCACGCCCCGTTCTTGTAATTGAGTTCTTACCCAATCACGATATTTGGCACTAGAACCATTTCGTTCTTCACCTGATGCGCGAATAGTGTATTGATTCCAAACTCCAGTACCTCCGGGTAATTCTTGGGGTGGGGTGAGTACAGGAATTTGGCTAAGGAACTGGTAATAATAAGTGGCGATCGCTCGGCGGCGCTCATTCCAAATATCTAGATAACGTAGCTTAATTTGCAAAATAGCCGCTTGTAGAGCATCCAAGCGGCTATTTACACCTATTTCCTCGTGAATATATCTAATTTTACTTCCATGATCACGTAGGATTCGTAGCTTAGTAGCGATCGCTTGGTCATTAGTTGTGATTGCCCCACCATCACCGCAACCACCGAGATTTTTAGTTGGGTAGAAACTGAAGCAACCAATATGGCCAATGCTGCCGACTTTTTGATTATCCCAACTTGCTCCTGTAGATTGAGCGCAATCTTCGATTACTGACAAATTATAAGACTGAGCGATCGCCATCAGTGCTGTCATATCCACAGGTTGACCAAACAAGTGAACTGGGATAATTGCTTTAGTTTTGGGTGTAATTGCCGCTGCTGTTTGCTCCAAATCTAGATTAAACGTCATCGCGTCAATATCAACAAAAACTGGCTTTGCACCTACAGCACTAATAACTTCAGATGTGGCAATAAAAGTGAAAGGCGTGGTAATCACCTCATCGCCTGCACCAATTTCCAAGGCTCGTAGCGCTAAGTAGAGCGCATCCGTACCAGAGTTACAAGCTATACATTCAGTTACGCCATTATAGGCGGCAAACTGTTGCTCAAAACCTTCGACCATCGGGCCACCGATATAACGACCGGAAGCTAGAACTTCCAGCACAGCTGCACTCACTTCTGCTTCAATTGTGGTGTACTGCTGCTTGATATCAAAGGCAGGAACAGGATTTACACTTTGGATCATGAGTTCTCATTTTATCGGAAGATACAAGGGGTTGGGGAACTCGAGGCCCCGCTCTTGGGGGGAGTGGGGAATGGGACGCGAAGACGCGGTGAGACAGCGAGTAAAGGAGGGTTTCCCTCCGCAGGCGACTGCGTTAGCGCAGCGTTAGCGAGCTTGCGAGCGTCACCCGAAGGGGGACAAGGGAGAAATTTTTTCCCTCATCTCCCGGTTGGTGAGCGGAGTCAAACCACATCCCTAGCCCCCAGTTCCTTTGAAAAAAGCACGAGGAAATAGATAACCTATGCAGGATCTGATCAAGTTGGATTTAGTAGATTTAGCTACTGCTGTAGGATTGATGGCGATCGCCATTGGTTTATCTGTATGGGAAAAAGTAGGACTAGAATTAAATTTGGCCCTTGCTACTGGCAGAACCATCCTACAACTACTCGTATTAGGATACATTTTAGATTTGATCTTTGCTTTAAACAATGCTTGGGCAGTTTTGGCGATTTTAGCAATTATGCTCACAATTACGGCGATTGTCGCACGAAATCGCATTAGTCAAAAAATTCCTTATGTATTGCCTTTGGCGTCAGGTGCTATTTTGGTGAGTACTGTTTTGACGCTGCTTTATACTAATTTCTTAATTATTCAACCCGACAGCTGGTATGAACCAAGGTATGTAGTGCCTTTGGCTGGTATAATTATCGGCAATGCGATGAATGCAGCTGCGATCGCTGGAGAACGTCTAGTCAGCACTATTAAAGCCTCTCCTACGGAAATCGAAACTCACTTGAGTTTAGGTGCAACTCCACAGCAAGCCCTTAGCCAATACCGTAAAGAAGCGATTAGAGCCGGTTTGATTCCTACCTTGAATCAAATGACACTTATAGGTATGGTGGCAATTCCAGGTATCACCACTGGTCAGTTATTAGCTGGGATCAAGCCTCTAGATGCTGTGTCCTACGAAATTTTAATTATGTTTATGGTTGCTTTTGCTAACTTAGTTACAGTGCTTTTACTTACTAAGGGATTATGTCGTCAGTTTTTTAACTAGTTCCGTGGGTTTAAGTGCCCCAGTTCCATAATCGGCAAGTTTTGTGTTGGGGTCTGTCTTATACCAATTCGTAATTCGTAATGACGCTCGAGGACTCGCTACCGCTGCGCTAACGTAATTCGTAATTAAGAAACTCTTATTTAGTATGGGTTTCGGAGTTTGAATAGACTTCTTGCAAAAATACTTGAACCGTCAGAGACTCAAGTCTCTGCCTAATAGCAAAAGTCCGTTGAAACGGACTAAAAATACTGTTATTAGTCGGTTGAAACCGACTTGAGTTATCAGCCAGAAAATTTATTTTCTGGCGAGTATCCAACTTTTGCAAGAGGTCTAATGTGTAGCCGAATTTTAGAGAATTGGTATTACAAAGTTGAGGCAGTGTGATCTTGGGGAGCCACTACCTTGGACGGGTTTCCCAGATTGAAGCAAGTGACGTGGTTTCCCCCATGAACAACTGCCGTCAGTGAGCAGGTTTCCCTCTGCTGACTTGGCGCTCAATCCCCATTACAAAACTTAATTACGCGCTTCGCAGCGGTAGCGACGTAGGAGCGTCATTACGAATTACGAATTACGACGAGGTTTTAAACCCAATTTCTCGATAAAAAACTGGTGCAAGATCTGAGTTAAGCACTTCAGTGCTTACTACGAACTATATAAATTAGCTTTCTAGGCTGCGGCTTTTTCTTCAAGGGGTTTAAAGGTCTTTTTGCTAGCGCCACAGATGGGACATTGCCAATCTTCGGGAATTGTCTCAAATGGTGTGCCGGGTGCAATGCCAGAGTCGGGATCGCCTGCGGTGGGGTCGTAAATCATGCTGCATTGTCTGCAAATCCATTTACGAGTTTGAGGATCATTGCTGGCGCTTCTGGTTGCGGCTTGTCCTCCATTTAATACTTCTAAGGCTTCGGCGTAGCGGTCGGCGTGGTAGTTTTCGATGAATTTGAGTAAGCCAAATCGGTGTGCTGCTTCACGAAATGTGTTGGCATGGTCGGTAGATTCTTTGGCTTGTTTGAGAAATTCTGCCACTGCTGGATTGTCGCGATCGCGTTTCGCAGCCGCAGCAAAATCAGGATACATTGTCGTGTATTCATAGGTCTCGCCTGCAATTGCTAAAGATAAGCATTGAGAGATGATTTCTCGCTTTTGTGCTTCGGTTAAAGCACTTGCATCTTTAACTACAAGTTCTGGATGTAGCAATTCAAAATGTGCAAAGGCGTGTTCTGTTTCTTGTTCTGCTGTTTCTTTGAAGAGTTTCGCTAAATCTGTAAACCCAAGTTTACGCGCTACTTCAGCAAAAAAAAGATACTTGCGATTTGCCATCGATTCTCCACCGAAGGCTGCTTCTAAGTTTTGCAGTGTAGTAAAGTTGGACAAATCCATAATTTGGGATGCGTGAAAGGTGTTGTTGTATGTGTAATTACAGACTTAAAAACAGGTAACTGAACTGATGTTTTTTAGTTAAGAAATATTGTCTCAAACGTCTATCAGCACATATCTAGCAACCTGTTTTGTTAACTAGTCTAGGGTGGCCGCCGAGATACGTGCAAAATGGGACACGTTGTAAAGTTTTGTTAAGAAATAAACAGAAAACCTGTCATTTACAAGGATTCCATCCGCTTAAGCAAGCA
>NZ_JCACKM010000130.1:0-20031 GCF_059505385.1 Desmonostoc vinosum | reverse complement strand
GCTTTAGTTTTTGGATTTATAGCAGTTCAACGAGGTGTAGCGACAGCTTTAGCTGTTGTTGGAGTGAGTACGGTAAGTGTAAGCGGGGATAAAGCTTTTGTTTTGGTTTTAACTGGTGCGGCAGCTATTGGCAGCTTTTGTCACACAAAGAGGTGGCACTCGTTTTCACAATGCCAATTTAACAGATGCGAATTTTCAAAAAGCAGAACTTAAAAGCACAGACTTGAGACAAGCTAATTTGACGCATACCTGTTGGTTTCAAGCTCAAAAACTTAATCTGGCTCTGGTTGAGACAACTTATTTAGAAAAATTAGTTGTTCAGGAGTTGGTAACTACAAGGCTAGGACAAGACAAAAACTTTGATGGTTTATTGCTACGAGGTCTAAATTTGTGTAATGCAAACTTAACAGATGCCAGTTTCATCGGCGCAGATTTAAGCGAGGCTAACTTACAAGACGCAAACTTGAGCCTTGCCAAGCTAGTACAGACACAACTCGACGGCACTGACTTTACAGGCGCAACTCTCACTGGAGCATATATCGAAGATTGGAATATTACCACTGACACCAAGTTTGATGGAGTAAGATGTGAGTACGTTTATATGCGACTCCCCACAAAAGAAAACCCCGACCCCCTCCGCAAACCTGACAACAGGCAAGAGGTGTTTGCAGATGGCGACTTTGGCGATTTCATTAAGCCCATCTTTGACACTCTCGACTTGTACCATAGCCAAGGAGTAGACCCCAGAGCGATCGCTATTTCATTTAAGCAGCTAGCAGACAATCACCCAGATGCCGGATTAGAAATTGTAGCAATTGAGAAACGTAGCCAAAATAATTTTTTACTCCGGGCAAAGACAGTAATTACAGCAGATAAGTCCCAATTAAGTGCAGAGTATTTTGAGCTATACAACAAGCTAAAGGCTTTACCAAAAGAAGATTTAATATTTTTATTAGCCCAACAAGATGGGCAAATTCAAAGTTTAGAAGTAGCATTCAAAACAGTTAATCAAGGTTTAATAGCTGTGTCAGAAACACCTAAAAGAGTTGTCAACAATTACCTGGAACAAGCACAGATTGCAGGTGGTCTAGTCAATGCCGACACCGTAACCGCAGGACAAATCGGCGGCAACATTACTAACTACAACCCCGAACAAAAGCAGAACCTAGCTCAAGCCGCAGCAGACATTCAGCAGCTTCTCAACCAACTCAGCCAGTCATACCCCACTGCAACTACTTCAGAAAAAATGAGTGTTGTGGCTAAAGCTGTGGATGAGATTGAGAGTGACCCAACACTGAAAGCACGGGTGATAGGTGCATTGAAGGCTGGGGGAACTGAAGCATTTAAAGAGCTAATCGACAATCCTCTAGTGAATATTCTGTTGGCATCAATAGAAGGATGGCAGGAGGCAGAGTAGTTTAATGGTTAGAGATGAATCAGTAACATGGAAATTTTTTTACCAAAAAGCTAGTGTTTTTGCTGTATAAAGAGAACCAAATTCTTAATTTTGGTTAAAGTTGAGCTTAGACAGCAAATACCATTTATACTTTAAAATAGTTAAAATACCTCTAAAACAGTAGTTTAATTTCACTTACGAGATAAAAAATGATAATTGATTGGCTGTTTAGGCTATTTAGATTAGTCTTATGGCTTCGGCAAATGTATGGAATCGCTTAGATAAAAACACACAACGTCAAATCATTGAGACAATTATAAAAGCATTTGAAGATTTATTTCGTGCCTATTATAGAGACTGGAAAAATCAAAGGTAGTAATTAGTAATCAGTAAATAATGAGCAGCTTTAAAGAATTTATAGATAAAAATAAGGATTCATCCACTAAGAATTTGCCAGAGTCTGATACATCGCTTTCAGCCATTACAAATTCTTTAACATTATTAGCTGTAGCACTACTTAAAACACCTGTAGGAATACTTAAATTATCTATACTCCTAGTAAGTAAACCTATTAAAGGTTCTGCTGAATTCTTTTTAAAAATTTTTATAATTTATAGTAAAGCAAAAACTGAATATAATGATACTCAAAAAAATTCATCCAAGTATCAACCGAGTATTGCTGAAAAAAATAATTTAGACAAAAAAATAAAAGAGTTAAATGCTTTAAAAACTATAGAAAAATATATCAATTTAGCTAATATTAATTTTAACAACGGCTCTAGAATTGTCCGCAGCTATTTTTCTAGTGATGTTTCAGTAAGTCAACTCGAAGCTTTTAACGAATTAGAAAAAGGACTTAATTTAATTAAAGAAGGCATTACTTTGTCTACAGCCGATAGCTCAAAATATAAAGAAGCATTTACTTATTTTGAAACAGCGCATGTTCATCTTGAAGGCGCTATTAGATTGGCTGTAGTCAGCAGATATACAAATGGTGGAAATACACCAGGAGGCGGAGACAATAATTTTGGAGGGCGGGGTGGTAATCGTGGTCAAGGAAGGCGGGGTAGTGGTTTTGGTAACGAAGGGGGAGGTTTTGGTAATGGAGGGAATAGTGGAGGAAGCGGTTTTGATGGCTATTTCCCTGATGATGATGATCCATTTAAATACTTTAAAATTTTTCTAAGGTGGGTTGTTGACATTATCGATTCAAAAAGTGCATTAGTAAAAGACGCAATTACTGACATACACAAGACTACAATTACTAATTTGTTTACTTCAATATCAACAGTTTTTAGTAGAATTTCCGTATCTTTATATGGCAAAATCACTCAATTAGTAAATGAAGATGATTTAGCGACAAAAAGTGAAGAAGATATTGATAAAGCTACACAAATAGCAAATTTCACAGAGATAGCACTTAAAATTGCAGAAGATACCAAGAAAATTACAGAGTTATTAAACGAGTCTGCAAATAAAAATTCAGCTTTTTCAGTTCTGATTGGAGAGTTTAAAGGAGAAATGAATATAACTAGCAATCAACGTGAAGTTTCAGTAGGTGCTTGTATAAAGAGTAATATTAATCACCTTCAGGGTGATAATAACAAAGTAGATCAAGGTGAAAATAACCAACAAAGGGTAAGCAACAAAACATCTAACTTCAACCAGCAAAATGCTCAATTCGGTGGTGGTCTAGTCAATGCCGACACCGTAACCGCACACCAAATCGGCGGCAACATCACCAACTATAACCCTGAGCAAAAGCAGAACCTCGCCCAAGCCGCAGCAGAAATTCAGCAGCTTCTCAACCAACTAAGCCAATCATACCCCACTGCAACAACATCACAGAAAATGAGCGTTGTGGCTAAGGCTGTGGATGAGATTGAGAGTGACCCAACACTGAAAGCACGGGTGATAGGTGCGTTGAAGGCTGGCGGAACAGAGGCGTTTAAGGAGTTAATCGACAATCCTCTAGTGAATATTCTGTTGGCTTCAATCGAGGGGTGGCAGGAGGTAGAATAATTCGCAATTCGCAACTCGCAATTAAGAACACCGTGACAGGTTAAGAGAGAATTTACATCTATTGAGAGAAAAATAAGGGTGATATTATTTACGGTAACAAGCTTAGTCCTGTTAACCCTAATCCATGCCGGACTCCCAAGAACCGAAGCAGACCAACACTAACAGCTTACCCAACTCTCAGTTTGGCGGCGGGTTAATTAATGCTGAGAATGTAAATGCGGGGCAGATAGGCGGCAATGTATACAACATTCACTTTGGACAGCAGACAAGCGCACCGACTCATCAGAATACCCAGCAGCAGAGAATTCTGATTCTAGCAGCAATCCCTCATGGGTTACGTTTGGATCGAGAAATCAGGGAAATTGAACAAGCCATACGACGAGCCACAAGAAGGGATTTGTTTGAGATTCGGATTAGGACTGCGGTACGTCCTCAAGATATTCGTAGAGCGATCGCAGAAGAACGCCCTTGTATTGTTCATTTTTGCGGACATGGCTCGGAAGATGGCAGTTTGTTGCTAGAAGACGATGGCGGGAACAACAAACCCGTTCCACCAGAAGGATTGGCATCACTGTTTAAGTTACACGCCGATTATATCAACTGCGTATTACTCAATGCTTGCTACTCAGCTAAACCAGCCCATGCAATTAGCCAACATATTAACTATGCAATTGGCATGAACCAGCCAATTGGTGACAAAGCTGCAATTGCATTTGCTCAAGGGTTTTATGATGGATTGGGTTACGAAAATTCAGAAACTCAAGATGTATTCCAAAGGGCTTTTAGCGAAGGTTTAGTTGCCATTCAAATGGAAGACATTTCACAGGGGAAAATACCAGTTTTAAAAGACAAACTTTCTTATATTGAAAATTCTATATCAAAAACAGACATATATGTTGAACGACCTCCAAAAGAGCAAAACTGTTATAACGCAATTGTGCAGCCAGGGGCTTTGATTAGAATTAAAGCTTCTCAAGGAATGGGTAAAACACTACTGTTGGAGAAAGTACTAGACTATGCTAGAGAACAAGGCTATCAAACAGCAAAATTAGATTTAAAACATGCTGACAAGCATATCCTTACTGATTTAAAAACGTTCCTACAGTGGTTATGTGTTGATGTCTCTGATAGCTTAGAATTATCACCTCAATTAGATAAATACTGGCAAGATATTTACAGTTTAAATAAAAACTGTACTCGTTATTTTCAAAAATATTTACTATCTATTAACAATAGCCCTTTAGTTTTTGCTATTGATAATTTTGAGCGTGTGTTTGAATGTTCAGACCTTTTCCCCCAATTCTGTTTACTACTGCGTAGTTGGTATGAAACGGCTAAACAAGGAGATAAGACTGGTAATATCTGGAAGAAATTGCGTTTGGTAATAGTTCATTCCACTGAAAAATATCCTGATTTAGACACGAATCACTCACCATTTAATGTAGGTGTAACGATTGAATTACCCGAATTTGATTTGCAGCAAGTGCAAAACCTCGCCAAGCAGTACGGGTTGGCAGAGCAAGACTTGAGTGAGGTAGTAAGCTTAATTGGGGGACATCCTTATCTGGTGCAACTGGCGATAACTACGTTAAGCTCCGCTAACGCACACCTCAAAAGTCAGGAGACGAGGTTAGAAGAACTGTTGAGGCTTGCACCAACAGAACAAGGAATTTTCAGTGACCACCTGCGACAACAATTGTGGCATTTACAACACAATTCTCAGCTTGAGGCAGGGTATAAAAGAGTAGTGATGACAAATGCGCCTGTCAGATTAGATACTGAAGTGGCGTTTAAATTGCACAGCTTGGGCTTAGTCAAACTTTCCAGTAATGATTGCATTCCTAGCTGTGATTTATATCGTCAGTATTTTTCAACTCGTTTGGGGTAGGTGAATCGTGGTTGACCAATACATATTTTCTGGAAGTCTACCTGAAAATGCCAGTACCTACGTCACAAGAGAAGCTGATGCACAGTTATATGAAGGACTAAAAGCGGGAAAGTTTTGTTATGTACTGAATTCGCGCCAAAGTGGTAAGTCTAGCTTGCGTGTGCGAACCATGCAGCGATTGAGAGAAGATGACGTACAGTGTGCAGCAGTTGACCTTTCCGCTGGTGGAATTCAGAATGTCCCTCCCGAACAATGGTATGCAGATTTAATCGACACGCTCATTGACACCTTTGAATTAGATTTAGATTTTAGTAACTGGTGGAAAGCGAATCAGTTAAATTCATTGGTAACAAGATTCCGCAAGTTTTTGGAAGAAATATTACTGATTGAAGTTAGAGAAAATATCGTCATCTTTATTGATGAAATCGATAGCGTACTTAGTCTGAATTTTCCTACAGATGACTTTTTTGCATTGATTCGTGCCTGTTATAACAAGCGAGTCGATAATCCTGCATATAACCGCCTCACATTTTGTTTACTTGGTGTAGCATCACCTAGTAATTTGATTGAAGATAAACAGCGCACCCCGTTTAACATTGGTCAAGCAATCTCTCTCAAGGGTTTTCAGTTGCATGAAGTTGAACCATTAGAAAAGGGTTTGTATGGTAAATTCAGTAATCCCCATACAGTAATACAAGAGATTTTGCAGTGGACTGGGGGGCAACCGTTTCTGACTCAAAAGCTGTGTCAGTTCATGGTTGAGAAATCACAGCAAGAACATCCCCGTTCAGTAGAGCAAGTTGTTAGATCACGGATTATCGAAAACTGGGAATCCCTTGATGAGCCTGAGCATTTACGAACGATTCAAGCCAGGATTTTGCGGGATGAACAACGGGCAGGGTATTTACTAGAACTGTATCAGCAAATACGACTGGCCCAGGAGCGATCACTCTTTATAATAGCAGATGAAACATTGGAACAAAGTGATTTACAGCTTTCAGGATTGGTTGTCAGACAGGAAGGTAAGCTGAGAATTTATAACCAGATTTATCGGGAAATATTTGATTTAAATTGGATTGAAACTCAATTAGATAATTTACGTCCATATGCCGAGAATTTTCGGGCTTGGATGACTTCTACGGGCAAGGATGAATCTCGATTGTTACGTGGTCAGGCTTTGCAGGATGCTAAACAATGGAGTTTAAATAAGAGTTTGAGCTATCAAGATCAGCAGTTTCTAGCTGCCAGCGAAGGGAAGGAAATTAGAGAGAAAAATGCAGCAGCCGACAAAGAAGCGGAGTTGGAAAGAGAGAGACAGGATAAGGAGGCAGCAGAGGAAAGAAATCAATTGCTTAGTAAGGCTAATAAGAAAGCTCAACGGCAAATTGGTATTGGAATTGTTGTTTTGATTGTAACTGTGGTAGGAGCAGCAATTTTAGGTGCATCAGCACACAAACAAGTTAATGAAACTAAAGAAGAAGTCTCAGCTGTTCAAAAACTAAATAAACTGGCTGGAGAATTACAAGGCAAGGAAAACTCTTACTCAAAAGATATTAAATTTAGTTCAAATGAGGCTTTAAGACTGTCTGCTTTATCTTTTAATGTCAATAATCATCAACTTAAACAAGCATTAGTATTTGCTATTAGGTCAAAAGTATATCAACAGCTAAAAAAGCTTAAAGAATCAGAACAAGAAATTGAGCAAAGTAAGGTATTGCTGAAAAAAGCAGGAGAAGAAATTCAGCAAAGTAAAAAATTTTTAGATAAAGCAGATCGCAAGTACTTAGACTCAAGTCAAGGCTTACAGATTCAGGTATTATTTCAGGAATTTCAAGGTGATTTACTAATTCAAAATAAACAAATTAAAAAAGCTATAGAGTCTTATAGTAAAGCTTTTAAAATATTAAAAACTCATCCAAATGAAACTGATTTTACCAAAGATAGTCAGTTGCTCACAAGCGAAAATATTGAATATTTTCATCGTGATTTAATCAATTTAATTGCAAAAAATAAAACTGAAGTAAAATTGAGAGAGCAGGTTAAAAAATCTCTTACCGAACATTTATATGCTGAACTTAAATATTATTTAAAGGCTAAAAATTGGAGGGCGGCTGATTTCAAAACATTCCAACTCATGTATAATATTGCTAAGGTAGAAGAAGGAGAATATTTAGGTTTAAGCTATATTAATAGTTTCTCTTGTTCAGACCTACAGAAAATAGACCAGCTTTGGATCAGCAATTCAGACAACCGTTTTGGCTTTAGTGTCCAGAAGGAAATATGGATTAACACTAAGAATAGACTAGGGATAAAACCAGAAGACTGGACATACAAAGATACAAAAAATTATCGTCGGTTCGTTAAGACAGTTGGATGGTATGATGAAAATGGAACTTTTGACAATCAAGCAAGAGATCACCGAGAGTATTGGGTGTATGGTAGCGAACTAATTGAGCGTATAGAAGGAAAGAACTCAGGGATTAGAGGTAGCTTACCCTCTGGGATTGGGACATACCGTCGCGTTATTGTGTATCCGGATAAATGGGGCGTGGAGGCGGAAATAGAGAGTGGTTTTCTCGCGTTACGACTTGTAAAGTGTAACTTATAATGATTTCAGAAGTTTGTAAACATTCATCACAGCACCCTTTTCCACGCAATAATCAACATTTCATCAACCCGATACTTGGCACTAGTGGCTAATAGCAATTCGCCTGAATAAATTTCTCTGCTACCTAATGTACCTCCGTACTCTCGGTTACTCGCTGCTTATTCCAAGGTAAACCTATCTGTCCAGGTGAAGACTTTCTAGTAGGTCACGTTTTGGGCAAGGCATTGTATTTTTTACTATTTTACTGACCCAGCAGTTAAAAATTTTACCCCTAAAAACCCAAAAGTTGTCACTATTCTTGCTACTCCGAAGCGATAGCTTCACTCGACCATTTCAGGATTTTGGACAGATACAGAACCCCACTCCTGCATCGGATACCGCCGCATCATCTCCTGCAATTCCACCGCCTTCCCATCCGCCGTATAAACCACAACACCCGACATCGCCAGCACAATCCGCTCTCGCCTTGCCCAACTAAACCAAGCGCTGACATCGGAACTAACGGCATTTTTTCCCTTAGCCCCACTCTTGCACGAATTGATAAACAAGCCCGTGGGATTTTCACACCATCCCTCTTGTACTGCCTCTTTGACACGAGCGATCGCTCCGGTGACATTCGCCCAATGTTTCTTGACCACACCTAAACAAGGCTGTGGGTTAATTCGCAGTCGCCGTAATTCCGTACAAATCTCTGCAATCTCACCTTTGCTTGGCTTACCCCCTGGCGCGTCAAACTGACCTTCATTAGTATCTATCTCCGAGGCTAAGTCATCCTGCTGTGACTCCTCAACATACTGAAGGGCTGGCTCTGACACCCTGCGGGTTCGCCAGTCCCTCTTTGTTGAAACAACAAGACCGGGCTGGCTCACAATTGCGTCACTCGTTTTTTGCACATGGCTGTCGGCGGCGTCAGAAATGTCCTCATGAGGGCCTGTGTCGTTAGATGAGTAATCCAGTTCTGACTCATTAACGAAGTGGGTAACCAGATCTGGTTCCGAAATCTTGGTTTCTTCCACCTGATCATCCTTTTTTAGCTCAACAGCAGCGTGTTGTTGTGAGGCGAACTCTTTATTAGTGAACTCTTTGATCTGATCTGCTGGCAGTGAGCAGATCGATATGTCCAAATTGCTCACATCGATTTGCTGATTTTGACAAATCCGATTCCACAGGGCTTGAACGTTCTCGACGTTAACGGTGAACCAGTTAGCTTGATACCAAGTTTTTTCACTGTGACGACAAACATCAATCAACTTGAAATTATCCTTAAGGTTAGCGATCGCTCGTCTGATTGCGGATATTTTCAAGAAAGGCAGTGTTTGACCCCAGTCATTAAGTGTCTTCCAAAACCAGCGCCTACCATCAGCTTTGATGTGCTTGGAAATTTGACAATAGTAATGAATCTGCTGGAGTATTACCGCTTCTTCTAAACCAATCTCGGAGGCCAGTAATGGCGGAACCAACAGAGGGGATTCGGGGGTTATTAACTTGCTAGTCATGTTTTTATGTGTATTTGAAGTGATTTAAATTGTTTAAAACGGCACATCTTCATCGGGGCTTTCTGCCCAGAAGCGTCTGAGCATCTCTTGTTTGGCTAATTGAAGTTCTCGCTTCTCCTCTGGCGACACTTCACCTATCAAACGCTCTACCTCAGCCTGTTGCTTCTGCTTCAGCTGCTCGGTGGTGACAGCAGGTAAGGCTAATGGCTCATCTTTGGCGGATGGTCGAAAGTTGCGGCGACGGAACAGAAAGCGGAAATGGCGTTTATCTTGTGACGGCAGCGATCTCCAAACTTCGGCATCCCAACCAGGAGGGATAGAATTAGATGATGGAGGTAACAGCGTTTGGACTTGTGCTTGAAGAGAGGCGATCGCTCGACCTTGTTCCTCGATCACCTTGTTCTGCTGTGCCACTTTTTCCAAAAGTTGGGCGAGTAGTTCTGAGTTTTGGGGGGCTAACTCAGCCTCACGGGTTTTAAATGCAAAGTAATTTTGGGCTGCTGCTATCTCCGGTTTTCGCGGATCGCCGTTCATTGCCACCAAGTAACAGCCGTGCCGTGATAGCTGATAATCTTTCAGCACTTCTCGAAATGCCTGGGATGCTCCAATTTGCGCCATTTGGACGGCATCGACCAGATGGTGAGATGGATCTATGCCTGAATTTCTAGCACTGATTTTCGCTCTTTCAACAGTGTCCTTAATTCGTTTCCAAGTTTGATAACCCAGCAAGGTTAACAATTCGGTGGCTGACCAAAACTCATTACCCTGTTCATCAACTTTCTTGATTTGCTCAAAAGGGCTATCAGTGGCTTGATTTGATGTGATAAGATTCATAAACTCTCCGTTTTGGCGCATGAAAATCTCACCCAACGCTCACGCAGGGTTTCGGACATTTGTAAAAGGTGGTCTAAAAAATCACAATGTACGGTCTACAACAGTCGTAAATCGGTTTTGAAATACCTGTCAGTCTTTTTCGGGCGGTTTTTCCAATGCTCCCAAGCCACCCAAACCTCCGACCCCAAATCCTCAATGACTTCACCTCTTTTTGGGTATAAAGCACAGTAGATATCAGCGTGAGCAACGATAGAACCTAATCTAATCTCGTTAGAACAAGCAGACTCGGCAGGGGTTTCGTCAGGAACCAACGGTTCCTCAGTTTCGGAAGATGCCGTTTTCTCCAATGCAGCAATTAGCTCCTTCTCTTCGGTGGTCAACTCCGCCCAGTAGTCGTTTTTGATAACCTCATACTCCGTAGCCACTTCTAAATAATCCCACCAGCTACACTCAGGCTTGGACAGCACAACCCGAATATCGCTAACTGCTTGGGGTAACAGTTGCAATTGTTCGGCTCGATATGCGATCGCGCTTTGGGTTGGTTCACTGCCCAGGATGATTGCAGCAGCTTCCAATGCTTTGGTATTGTTCATGGTATTGGCCAAGTTACCCAAAGCAATACCCATCAGCCGCAAGCACTCCTGAGCGTTTTCTTTTGGTGGTTCTTGGGCAAGCGATCGCAAATCAATCGTTTGGTCTAAGGCTTGCTTGACTTGTTTGTTTAGTGCTTTGGTTGCCTGTTTAGTGTAAGTATTGCTCCATTCCTGAGCAGGGCGTTCTTCTACAGCACGTTCCAATTCCTGAATACGTTTTTGTAATCTCTGGTTCTCCAGTTCTAACTGCCTCAGTCCTTCCAACTCGAAAAGCCGATGCTGTAATTGAATATTTTCTTGTTTTTGCTGCTGAAACAGTTGTTGCAAAGCGGTCAGTTGTTCTTGTACCTGTTGTTGGGCTTGGGCTGTTGCCTCCGAGAATAAGCCAATTCTCAAATCCTGTTCCAGTCGCTCAAGTTCTTGCTGATGCTGCTGTTTGAGTTGTGCAACAGCAAGGGCGTACTCTTTGGGGTAAGTCCGTTCTGTATTGATTCTTCGGTAGCCACCCCAGGCGGATAACTCACGCTGGCAGTATTGCTCGAAAGATTTGTAACCAGCTTCACGGTAAAGCTGTTGAGAACGCATCTGGAGTATTTCATCGACTGCCTGCCACTCGAAGTGGTCAATGGCAGTGAAAGTTTCTTTGATGCTGCTGTTGAGTTCAGTGAAAAGGGAAGCTGATATTTTTTCGCGGTTTAGTGTCAGCATAACTGTTGCCCATTAAGGATTGAGCATCGATCAATTTTGTTTACAAAATCGTCAAAACGTTTGCCAGCACTCTTACTTACCAAGATTGTTTGTCTACTGTTACTAGCGATTATATGGCATCATAAAATTACGCATCATGATTTAAAAATCTTTGACGCGCCTGACAATGTAAACAATAAGGGCGATCACTTCGATAAAGATTAGTGGAGGCGGTCGCTTTTATTGTCTAGTACCTATAGAATATAAAATCTGTTAGATTATGGCAAGTGCTGGTAGACAAAAAATTATTATGTTGGATACAAAATACGTTGCTTCTATTTACTGGGATAAAGAACTGGGTGAACGCCTGAAAGCTTTACGAGGAAGTAATTCTGTCCGTTCAATTTCTGAAAAAACAGCCCTGCTTGGAGAGCGGATATCTCATCAATACATTCATATGCTTGAAGACCCCCAAAGATATGAGAATTCAGCTTCTACGGTATCTTTTCCAAAAATCTCTGTTCTCCTCAAAGCGTTGGACAGCAGTATTGAGGAGTTTCTTAGTACGGCAGTAACAATTGTGTCTATTACCCCTTGACATTTGTCTGGTGACAGTAGACAATAGAGTTAACAAAACAAAAGACGACCGCCCGTCCTGAGAAAACAGCGATCGCCTTCTGTCCCTAAAAAGGTGAACTCTATTATGAACTACTTGGCTTATTCACAGCAAGCACCCAAAAGCTTCATCTGCGACGCAATAGACGAACAAGACTTAGCCCAGGCTGAATTTTACAGTTACATAGAAGCCCAAGCGCAAGCTGTAGCACCTGAAGAATACACCAGCGTTGAAATCGATTTCTACCACCATGAGATTTACGCCAACGGTCAACTCATAGCCCAAATCACCTACGACCACAACGACTTTGTAACCCAGCCCTGGTTAGTAATGGTCAATGAGAAAGAAGAATTCCAAGCTAACACCTGGGCGAAGTGCTACCGCTACATCTGCACACATTACAAGGATGGTTCATTACCAGTTCAGGAACCAGAAACCCCAGCCGCTACAACGGGGAACGAAATCATGGCGCAGATTTTCAACGAATGCGAAAACCTTGGGTTGGAGTTACTGGAAGATGGCATTTACAGAGGCGACGAGAAGCTGGGACAAGTAGGACAGACTAACGGTAATTGGTGGTTTATACGTGCAGATGACGCTCATCAACAGCAAGTCTTTTGTGGCTCAGTATCAGACGCAGTTTGGTGGATTTCAAGGGCGGACTTTCCAGGCTGTGCAGACGTTCTTGATGAATACTTGCAATACCGAACGCTTGAGCAAATGCCTTCTTTGGAACTGAAGGACTTGCTCTCTTGTGCGGAGTTAGTCACAGCGTAAACAAGAATCCAGGAGTCAGTGTAATTTCTTTTCTGACTCCTGACTTCTTCTCCAATCATTCACTAACTAAAACAATGAAACCAACAATATCAATTCCACAGAGCTGGCAGTAC
The DNA here is from genome assembly GCF_059505385.1 of Desmonostoc vinosum. Classification (NCBI taxonomy): domain Bacteria; kingdom Bacillati; phylum Cyanobacteriota; class Cyanophyceae; order Nostocales; family Nostocaceae; genus Desmonostoc; species Desmonostoc vinosum. The sequence goes on along the minus strand of NZ_JCACKM010000130.1, from coordinate 7,001 downwards.
CCCCGTTTTACCTTTGGGCAAAGAACTGAACGCGGCGCAATCATTGGCATGAAGTACTACGACGAAGACACATATCTAGCTGATGAATACGGTGCAGGGTGGCGTTATATTTTGCTGCCTGATAAGAATTATGAAGACGAAGAACACCGTGTTGAAGATGAATTAGAACTACTCACTCCACAGGAATTAAAGACGCAAATAGAGGCTGAAATCAGCAACCATTTGCGCCAAATTCAATCACTGAAACACGAATTAAAAGCAATGGGCGTAAGTGTTGTGTCAACTGAATCTACTGCCCAAACAAAGCCAGGAGTCCAGGAACAGTATCAATCTTCAATCTCTCCCCCGCAATTGGACAAATTGATTGATGCTGCAAAATTCATCCTCAAAGAGATTGCCAAACACCCAGATTATCTAGCACTTGATTATCAGCCTGATTTAACTGTTGGTGATGCCCAAACTGCACTCTCTTATTTGCAAACAGGGCTAGAGGACACCCAAAAGTTTGACATCACATCGAACATTTTTCCCTAACACAAGCTTTGCCATTCATTACAAGACAACCACTTCACATAAACCGTAGAAACTCAAAATCATGGAAACAATCAAAGTCAATAACAGCGTTTTTCTCATTCCTCCGTCGCAACCAAAACTCCAAGCCAACTGTGCCAAAGAATATGGGCAATTTCTTCTTGATTGTCTTCCAAAACTAACAATTCTAGAAGCTCAACAAGGGGGATACCTCAAAGGTAATAAAGCTGATTTTGCGATTGCAATCTCACGCCCAGACCGCTTACTCACCATCAACGAAAACTTCACCAACGAACCATTCACCGAACTGTGGGTAATTCCGGTTGCTGGTGAGCTGAAGGAACAATTCAAAGGCCCTGCTTCTATGCTGTTGTGCTTTCTGATGCACCGCCGCAGTAAGGACAGTTTCGCTAGCCTGTACAACCATTTCGCTCACCGTGCGTTTCAAGACTGGTGCGAACAGGGAATGCCAGGTGATCCTAAAGAGTTTTGTTATGAGGCGATCGCTAGTGTATTACGAAACTATATCTTCTGTGCGGAATTCCAAAAGGTTGATGGTGCAAAGGGGTCGTACTGGTTTATTCAATGGTCATATCGTCGCTCTCAGTCTGACTTTGAGAATGACGCACTCGAAGCCGCTCAAATGATTCGTAGTGGTGCGGAGAGCGGGGCGACACTGCACTGGGTAACAAACGAAACTTACGAGCGTTGGGCATTGAATGCAGAGAATGTACCTGTATTACCTGCTGTTTCAGAAGCAGAGGCACGAGCATCATTGCAACCGCAGAATCAGGCAGTTGTACCCAGCAGGAAAAGGTAATTAAGGACACGCATTGGCGATTCATCAAAACAGAACTCAGGAGTCAGAATTCAGTATCTATTTTGTATGAATGGTGGATAAATAAACTAGCTTAAACTCCACCAATTAATTCTGATTTCTGGATTCTGGCTTCTTCTTCAATGAGTCGCCGCTACAAAATAACAATCCTATTTTTATGGAAATGGGGGTTTATTTATGAGTCTCAAATGGACTGAACTAGAAATAACAACTCTGTATGAGATGGCAGAAATGTACACTCCAGAACAAATAGTTTTTCGGCTCAAAAAACGAGATTATCAACGTACAGTATCAGCAGTTAAAAGTAAATTGCATTCTTTGGGGTATTCTACTCGCCCAGTTCTCGATAATTATAGTTACAGCGAAATTGCAAAACACCTTTGCTTACATTCAAGCACTGTTCTTTATTGGGTGAGGCAAGGTTGGTTAAAAGCCAAAAAGCGTTGTACCATAAAAGTAGAAACTATGATTGACCATGACCGCTTGTTCAAAGAACTAATCTCTACTTTCTTCATGGAGTTTTTAGATTTATTTCTGCCTCAAGTAGCTAGTCAAATAGACCGAGATTCTATTCAGTTTTTACCCCAGGAAGTGTTTACCGATGTCACCTCTGGAGAAAGGAAGGAAATTGATTTGCTGGCTCAGGTGCGTTACCAAGGGCAGGAAACCTGTTTTTTAATCCATCTTGAGAATCAGTCTTATACTGAGAAAGTATTTGCCAAACGGATGTTTAAGTATTTTGCACGGTTGCATGAGAAGTACGACTTACCAATCTATCCAGTTGTTATTTTTTCTTTTGATGAACCGAAACGTCCTGAGCCTCAAATTTACCGCGTGACTTTTCCTGATTTAAATGTTCTGGAATTTCAGTTTGCAGCGATTCAATTAAATAGAATTAGTTGGCGGGATTTTTTAACCCAACCAAATCCAGTGGCAGCAGCGTTGATGTCGAAAATGAATATTCCTAAGCAAGAACGTCCACATGTAAAGGCGGAATGTTTGCGATTGCTGGCAACGCTAAAATTAGACCCAGCCCGTAGCAGCTTGATTTCTGGGTTTGTTGATACGTATTTGCGACTGGATGCAGCCGAAGAGCAAGCTTTTCAAGCCGCTATCGATACAATGGGATTAACACAGCAGGAGGAAGTTATGGAGATTGTTACTAGTTGGGGAGAAAAAGCTGCCCAAAAAACAAGAGAAGAGATTGCACTAAATTTGCTCACTAGAGGAATGATTGTGCAAGAAATTGCACAAATCACGGGTTTAACAGTAGAGCGAGTTATTCAGCTACAAGCACAGTTAACTCAAGAGAATTAATGTGCCTGGGACATTACCTATCACAGGGTGAGGCGATCTCATCAAGAAGTTAAATACTGTCCAATAGATGATTGTTGGCGGCGCAGAGCAGTCATTGCTTGCTGCTGAATTTGACGAACTCGCTCTCGACTAACATTGAGCTTTTCCCCAATCTGAGCCAAACTTCGCTCTTGATTATCCAATAGCCCAAAGCGCAAAATTAATACTTCGCGCTGCACTGGTTTGAGTGACGCTAACAAATCACTTAAGTCTTGGCGCAACATTTCTTGAGTGATGAGTTCATTTGGTGAAATACCCTCATCTGCTAGAAGTTCGCTCAGTTCTGTATCTTGATTATCACCTATCTTCAAATCTAGAGAAATTGTCCCACTAGCAACTTTGAGGTATTCTCGAATTTGGCTTGGTTCCATCTCCAATTTCTGAGCAATTTCTGTGAGAGTAGCACGACGACCGAGCGTTTGAAACAATTCTCGCTGTACTTTTTTGATTTGAGTAAGTTTCTCGTTAACGTGAATCGGTAAGCGAACTGTGCGAGATTTAAGGGCGATCGCTCTGGTGATTGCTTGGCTGATCCACCAGTACGCGTAAGTTGATAATTTGTAGCCTCGGTTGGGGTCAAATTTCTCCACGCCCCTTTGTCTTACTACCGCAGCATTTTCAAGAACGTCAGCGCACCTTGCAAGAGAGAATCTCATTCATAAGTAGCCGTGCAAAATAAATTATTTAGTTAAGAAAGGGAACAGGGAACAGGGAAAAAATACAGATTTATGCATAAGTACTTAAATTCAAGCAATTTTCAACTGTCATGGTGAGTGCCACATTTAGGGCAATCCCATTCACGAATATTCAACGGCAGTTTCTCAACGATGTGCCCACACGCAGCACATCGCTTAGAACTGGGAAACCATCGATGAACAAATCGATGAACTTTTTAATCTAATGATGAGTGATACCATTACCGCCCCCACAGAGCGTACATTTGACGTTGAACAGTGGGTTCGCTTTTCACCTGAATTAGCAACTGTCCTCAAGCTTTCTAAGATTGGTGAGATTGAAGTTATCTTGCACCGACAAATTCCTTTATGTTTTGAGATTAAACAAGCAACTATTCTCAAGAAAGCTGATGGTTGGTATGTCAGCTTTTCTTTAGAAGATAAAACTGTACCTGCTACATTGCCTGTTTGACCGACTACAAGCAAAATTACATAAAATTGTCATTTCAATAAAGTGAGTTGAAATGCCCGTAACGAGGGACAATAAAAATCAGACATTATAAAACCAGACGAAACTAATCTTGTGTCTGATTAATTAGGGAGTAACACAAATGACTCTCTCGGTTGTCCACATAAACAAGTACCGCAAGGCGATCGCTTCTCTTAGTGCAGTGCAGGCAGAGGCGAAGTTGATTGCGCTATGGTTGGATGGAAAAGCCGATTCATCTGTCACCGCATATCGGCGTTACACTAAGCGGTTCCTGGATTTTTTGGACAAGCCCCTCAAAAAAGTAACTTATGAAGATTTGGTAGAATACAATACACAATTTCAAGGACAAGCTGACAGCACGCGGCGAATACACATTGCCGCCGTCAAAAGTCTCATTAGTTTTGCTCATAAAATTGGATATATCCCTTTTAATGTTGGTATGGCAATAAAATTGGGAGAGATACCAGACGTAATCAACGAACGTTATCTTGATGAAGCAGATATTAAATTAATGGTACGGGCAGCCCAAAAGCATATTGAGCTTGCAAAAACCCAAAAACGACGACAAACAGCTAAAAGAAATTTACTGATCATCAAGCTGCTGTACCAGGCAGGACTTAGGGCTAACGAAATTTGTCAGCTAACTTGGGCAGATTTAACACCGAGAAATGACAGTGGTCAGGTGTATGTGCGTTCTTCTAAGGGCAATAAAAACCGTACAATTCTGATTAAGCCAAAACTGTGGAACGAACTGATGGAGTTTAGGGGAGATGCTCATGCCACAGATGCAGTTTTCTCCAGTCAAAAGGGTGGACACCTGGAGCGCCAGAATATACACCCGATTGTGAAGGCGATCGCTGCTGATGCGGGGCTAAGTGATAAAGTGTCAGCTCACTGGTTGCGTCATGCTCATGGGTCACATGCAATCGAGCGAGGGACTAACCCTGTACTGGTGAAAGATACTTTAGGTCATTCTAATTTGGCGATTACTGATCGCTATCTTAAAGCTAGACCTAACGATAGCAGCGCTTTAAATTTGATGGATCTTTGATTAAAGCAAGCATTGCGATCGCCGCAAATTCTCGCGCACCCGCTCACAGCAATAGCTCTGTATTCCTCCAAGAAACGGAGAAATACAAATTCTCGCGCACCGGGATTCTTGCAAAACCCAGCTCTACGCCAAAACAAGGATTTGGGAATAGGGATATCAGTATTCTAAGTATTGCAAAACCTTAAGCCTTGATTTCTCTAAAATATGGTACAGCACCATGTTTGAAACTATACTAGCAGCTATTGTTGCTTCAAATTGGAGAGAGGTTAGGGACAGTTCCGATTTTAAATCGGAGCAGAGGCAATTCGTCTTTTTGGACGGATTCAGACAAATCAAAGGTTTCCGAGCTTGGGGTCAAGATGACCCCAACCTTGCTAAACGAGATTTCCCGTTTTGGAAACGAAGAAATAAAAGACAACACTAAGATTAGACCCAGCGCGAATGCAGTTGATTTCTGGGTTTGTAGATACGTATTTGCGTTTGGATGTCACAGAAGAACAAGCCTTTCAAGCGGTTGTCGATACAATGGGGTTAGCAGAGCGGGAAGAAGTTATGGAAATTGTCACCAGTTGGGGAGAAAAAGCCGCATTAGCCGAACGACGAGAAATAATTGCGGGGCTTTTGAAGGTAAGGTTTGGAAATTTAGATGCCCAGTTAGAAGAGATTATTCCTCAGTTGATGGAGTTATCTAGAGAAGAATATCTGAGTTTACTTTTACAGGCTGACCGTGAGCAATTATTATTGCAGTTTCGGGGACAATCTTAAATGATGCTGGATGGGGACAATTTATAACCATACTTTCAAACAAAGCCGCAAAGCTCGCCATGGGGATACTGCCTGGTGGCAGACTTTGCGAGAATGCTGGTTTAAAAGTAATAGCTATAAACCCTAACGGTACTAGTCGGGAATGTTCTAATTGTGGTCAAAAAGTAAAGAAGCCCCTGTCTCAAAGAATACACAATTGTCCCAGTTGTAAGGTCATTTTGTGCAGGGATCTGAATGCTTCTATAAACATAAAGGCGTGTGTCCCACACGCCTTTAAAGCTCAATTAATGTCTTCATTGAAGAGTCGTTGAGAAGCCCACACTCACCCTGAAAGGGGAGTGTGTGGAGTATGTCACCCATTAAGTATCAGGAAAACCCGTTAAAACTGAGAGCAAGCCAGAACAATCGCAGCCAGTTGAGACAAAGCCGGATTTACCACCTAGCAGGCAGGGGAAGAAAGCGATCGCAGGACATTTCGACCCAGCAGTGTCAAAACAGCTTAAGCAATTGGCTTTGGAGCAAGATACAACTGTGCAAGCCTTACTAGCTGAGGCTTTGAATGGTTTGTTTGAGAAATACGACAAAAAGCCGATTGCGTAAGCAACCACCAGCATCAGCCAAGGTTCACACAAAAAATATCATCAGTACAGCAAAAACACTGTTGGCTGCAAAAGTTACAGCCAAAGAAAATTGATACAGAAAGTTTTGAGGTGTCACTGATGAGTAATAAGAACAACGGAGCAGAAGCAGCAGGGTATGCAGCGACCGGAGCAGCAGGCGGATGGGGACTTGCGGCAGTAGTAGGGAACATGGGCTTGGCAGGGGCTTTTGGTGGCATTGCTATCGGCGCGGCTCCAGTCATCGCTGCTGGCGCTGTCGTAGGGTTGGCGGCGTATGGAATCAAGAAAGCTCTTGATGATTAATTTTTGGATGCGCCTAGTCAGCGTAACGTTACGGTAACTATGAGAAAGCCGCGTATCAGAGCGCGGCTGTCCTATCAGTAGCAAAAGGTACTTTCCTCATTATTACGCCGCCGCAGTGCAATGGGCATACAGCTAGCTTTACGAGCGTTTGCCTGATGCCCTCCCAGCGCGATCGCCAGGGATAAAACTTAGCTAACCAAAGAAAAGAAAATATTGGAAAATTTTTGTATCATAGCCAAACATTTTTTATTAAAAAGCTTCAGGCTTTTTCCTTTTACTGGACTTCTCGCCACAACCCCGCTAGTCCACCTATAACCTAATCAGGACTTACGCAACTGGCACAGGCGAGCGCTAAATTTGAGTACAAATGTAT